>JAEZCF010000138.1 GCA_023430045.1 Pseudomonadota bacterium
CGGTGCGGGACCGTTGAGCGCCATGGATGGCGCGAAACGAGCCCCACATGGATGTGCTCGTGGGCGTGTCCCGCACCGTCCGACCACCCGTCGCCCCGCCGCAGACCGTGAGCCACCCACCCGCGAGGGGCTCAGCCGTTCGCCGCCGCGAACACCGGCCGGGTCAGGTTGTCCGCTTCGCCCTCGGTGCACAGCACCTCGTCCTCGATACGGATGCCGCCATACGGACGGAAGAAGTCCACGCGTTGCCAGTCGATGCCGCCGCCATGCCCAGCCTGCTTCACCTCGTCCAGCAGCATGTCGATGAAGTACACCCCGGGTTCGATGGTCACCACCATGCCGGGCTGCAGCACACGCGTCATGCGCAGATAAGGATGGCCGGCCGGACGTTCGATGCGCCCGCCGTCCTCGCTGGCGGCGAAGCCGGCCACATCATGGACCTGCAGGCCGATCAGGTGGCCCAGGCCATGCGGGAAGAACGCCGCGCTGACGCCGGTTTCCAGCGCGGTCTGCGGCGACACCGTGATCACGCCGAAATCCTTCAGAACGCCCATCAGCGCCAGGTGCGCCTCCACGTGCAGCTGCCCGTAGTCAACGCCGGCCCGCACGCCCGCACCCAACTGCTGCTGGACCGCATCCACGGCCTGGATCATCGCGGCGAACTCATCGTGCCCGCGCGCGGCATACGTGCGGGTGATGTCGCTGGCATACCCGTGCGCGCTGGCACCGGCGTCGATCAGGAAGCTGCGCAGCGGATGCGGTGCACGCCGGCCCAGTTCCGTGTAGTGCAGAACGGCAGCATGCTCGTTGAGTGCGACGATGTTGCCGTAAGGAAGTTCGTTGCTGTCCTGGCCCACCGCCGCGCAGTACGCCATATGGATCGAAAACTCATCAGCACCGTTGCGGAACGCCGCCTCGGCGGCACGATGCCCCCGCACCGCCGATACCTGCGCCTGCCGCATCAGTGCGACTTCGTAGGGCGTCTTGTACGCGCGATGGTATTCCAGGTAATCCACCACCGCCGGCGGATTGTCCGGTGCCCACCCGCCCAGCGTGCTCTGTGCCTCGCCCAGTACCGCACAGCGTGCGCGGTCCTTCGGCAGCAGCGCCAGCGCCTCTTCCGGCGTGCGGATGACGTGGATGTCGAAATGGTCCACCCACCAGCCGCCTGGTGCATCCGGCACCACGTGCCAGTAGTCGAAGGGCTGGTGGAAGATCACCTGCGGGCGCTTGCCCGGGGTGAATACGATCCAGCTGTGCGGAACGCGGGTCAGCGGCAGCCAGGCCTTGAACTGCGGATTCACCGCGTACGGGTAATCGCGGTCGTCGAACACCTGGTAGTGCAGGGTGCCGCTGGGAACCACCAGATGGTCGAAGCCACCGCGCGCCAGCGCCGTTTCAGCACGCCGGCAGAGCACGGCCAGGTGGTCGGAGTAGAGGACGGCGGGATCTTGCTGGTTCATCGCGGCGACTCGCTGGAAAACAGCCCTTGATTGTGCCGCAACCGCCGCCTCGCCGCTGTGCCGGAACCGGCGCTCAGGCTGACGACGGACCCTGTCCTATCCAGCCACGCAGCAGGTCGCGGTGCTCGCGCGACAGGGTGATGAAGCGGAAGCCGCTCCATGCCTGCCCGGGGACGTGTGCAGGCTCGCTCCACAGCAGGTGCACGCCGACGTCGATGGATAGCGAGTGGCCGTCGGCCGTCGGCAGGGCAAAGCGCAGCTGGTACAGGGCATCGTCGCGCAGCGGCAGCGCCGCCAGCATCAGCATGCCGGTTTCGGAGACATTGCCCAGTCGCCCGATGGTGCGTTCGGTCATCTGGTCGATGACCGGAACCAGGTCGGCCACGCTGCGCCGGGGCGCGCGACGGGTATCGGGCGCATCGGCGTGGAGGGTGTCCTGTGGACTGTTCATGCGATGCCTCCGTTTTCGCTGCCGGCCAGCGCACGCAGCGTGCGCAGCGTGGCCTGCCACGCGCGGTCCACCAGGCGTCCCTTGTCCTGGGTGACGATGCGCGCCTGGTCCTGCGCCATCAGCCGCGCCAGCGTATCCAGTGTGTATTCGGCGACCTTCTGGCCGCGCGGATTGACGAACAGCGCATGTTCGGTGACCAGGCTGTACCAGGCCAGCCGCTGGCGATGCAGGTCGCCCTGCTGGTTGCTGACGAACTCGAACCATGTACCGAAGGGCAGGACGCGCAGCTGGCGGTAACAGGTTTCTTCGCTGCCGCTGCGCTCCAGTGGCGCCAGCTGCCGGGTATCGCCGGCTTCGGAGTGTTCACCAAGCCGGCTGCGTGCCTTCAGGCGCGCGGTCAGTTCCGTGCGCGAGGTGCTGTCATCCTGGCCACCGGGAGTGGAGAGGCGGCGGGCGATGGCACGCGCTTCATCCTGGTGGCAGCCGATCTGCAGGATCGCTGCTTCGATGTCGGCGGCAAGCGCCTCATCGGCGCAGGCTCCTTCAACGGTGGGCTGGGCGGTCAGCGAGGTGATCCTCGCGGTCTGCTGCAGGCGCTGCTCCCATTGCGCCGATGCTTCGCCATGTCGCAGCCAGGCCAGCGTGAGCACGTCCGCCCACGCCTGGCGCAGAAGCGTCTGCACGAAGCGCGGAGGCTGTGCCTGGGCGCATTCGCGGTCGATCAGCGCGCTCGCCTGCTGACGCGCCAGCTCCAGGCGTTCCTTGCCACGCGCGGCTTCAACATGGCGGCGTTCGGCCAGCTCGGCCTTGTGCGCAGCGGCGCGGAAGTGCTCCTGCACCTCCTCATTGGCGGCAGCGAATACGGCCGGATCGTCGTGGTAGCTCTCCACCACGGTATCGACGGTGCGGCCCAGCTTCTGCACCAGCTGTGGGTCCAGGTCGCTTTCATCGAGCCAGGCGGCACCGGCTTCGGCAAGCGTGTTGAGCAGTTCGCGTGCGGGATGTTCATCACGCACGAAAAACCCGGGATCGGACAAGGCGGCGCGTGCCAGCGGTACCTGCAGTCGTGCGACAAGGTCGTCGGCCGGGGCCAGGCTGCGTTGCTGGTTGCGTATCTGCTGGAACAGCATGGCCAACAGATCCAGCGTGTCGCCATCCTTGGTGGTCAGGGCGGCGTGCTCACCGTGTTCGGCGCGCAGCTGGCTGAGCAGCGCCGCCTGCAGGTCGACCATGCTGCGTGGCAGCGCACCCTTGGCCATGCCTGCCTGCAGCTGTCCGAGCACGGCATCGACCGCGGCGCTGGGGACGGCCTCGGCGGCAGCGTCGGGCGGGGCGCCGACGGCATCGACGACGGGCGCTGGTGTGGCCGGGGACGCGCTGTCTGCCGCGGTGCCGTGCTGCGCGAAGGGAATGGCCTGGTCGGCGACGGCCACAGTGTTCGGGCGTGCCGTTTCCCCGGCGCGGGGCCCCAGGCGGGCGCGTGCCAACAACTGGTGCAGCGATGCCATCGCCGGCGAGGACAGGTCCACCGGCAGCGGCGGAGGCAGTGGTGAGGACGGCGCATCGTGGCCGCCACTCTGCGGCACGGGCGGTGGTACCGCGGTGGCAGGCCCACCGAGTACTTCGTGCATCATCGAGGACCAGGAGCCGCCGACCGCGCTGCCGGCGCCATTCCAGGATGTCACCGGGGCGTTGCGTGGCTGCGGCGCGGACGCGCCCGCCGGTGCCGGTGCCGGGCCGGGAGGGGCGGCACCGCGCCGGGTGCCCGCAGCGCGCGCGAGGAACGGTGTATAGACCAGCCCGGGCAACACGCCTTCGTGTCCGAGCAGTGCATTGGCATGCCCCAGGAACTCACCCAGCCGGTCCAGGACCTGGCGTTCAAAGCTGCGGTACAGCGCCAGCTGCGCCTGCGGCTCCAGCTGCCCTGCTTCGCCAAGCCGGTGCACGATGCGGCACAGCACGGCCGGCCCGAGTGGCACCCGTTCGTTGTCCAGCGCCGGGCAGGCCGCCAGCACGGCCAGGCGTTGGCCCAGCAGCTGCAATGCGTTGGTCGAGCGCTGCATTTCCCGCCGCACGATTTCCGCCAGCACGATGTCGCGGTCGATGTCAGCGTCGTGCACCAGCGTCAGCGTGGACACAACAGCGCTGGATGTCACGACCGCTTCCTGTTCGAACAGGCCGGCCAGCGCAGCGGCCAGCTGGTCGAGGAAACGGTGGCTGAAGCCATCGGCGAACGGATGCACCTGGCGGGCCTGCGCGATCAGATCGGCCTGTCGCTGGCTGCTGCGCGCCTGTTCGGCTTCGCGCAACAGCTCGCGCTCCAGTTCCACCACTGTCAGGGTCAGCGGCGCGGTCAGCGATTGCCGGGCCAGCGACAGCAGCGCCCCGAGCAGGCGACGTACGCGTGGCGGAGCCTCGATGCCGGCAAAGCGGGCATCGTCCTCGGGCAGGGGCGCGAGCGTGGCTGACATGGCGGCGGGCATCCGTTTTCCCTTGTTCAGCCTCGGAATCTACTCTGTCCGCCGGGCGCGGCGCTACTCGGCCAGAAACAGCTCTACCACGTCGTTGGTGAAGCGACGGCCCAGTTCCGTGGGGCGCAGCAGCCCGGTGCCGTGGTCCGGGCCGCCATGGCCGGCGCAACCCGGAGCATCACAGGCATGGCCGGCGCTTTCGAGGGCCTGGTCGTGGCTCTGTTCATGCGCCTGCTCCACGGGCTCCAGCCAGCCGCGCTGCATCGCCTGGCGCAGGCGTGCCTGGATGGCGCTGCGTGGCAGGCCAGTGCGCGATTCGAAGTCGCGCAGGCTGAAGCCCTCGTGCAGGCGCAGCAGGTTGAGCATGTACTCGAAGGGCAGGCGGTCGGCGGCAATGATCTCGTCACCGCCGATGCCGGCGGGCGTGCCTGCATTCTCCATGTAGACCTGCGGGTGCTTGTGTTTCCAGCGCCGCAGTACGTGCTGTCCGGCACCAGAGCTGATCTTCCCGTGGGCGCCGGCGCCGATGCCCAGGTAATCGCCGAAGCGCCAGTAATTCAGGTTGTGTGCGCTCTGCCGGCCCGGCCGCGCGTAGGCGCTGACTTCGTACTGCGCGTAGCCGGCATCGGCCAGCATGGACTGGCAGTGTTCCTGGATGTCCCACGCGCTGTCTTCGTCCGGAATGCCCTGCGGTGGGCGGGCGAAGAACACGGTATTGGGCTCCAGGGTGAGCTGGTAGTGCGACAGGTGCGCAGGCTGCAGCGCGAAGGCGCGCTCAAGATCGTGTTCCGCAGCGGCCAGGGTCTGTCCCGGCAGGGCGTACATCAGATCGATGTTGAAATTGTCGTAGCCCGCGTCCTGGGCCATCTTCACCGCACGTTCGGCTTCGGCGCTGTCATGGATCCGGCCCAGTCGCTGCAGCGCTGCGTCGTCGAAGGTCTGGATGCCGAAGCTGAGCCGGTTGACGCCAGCCGCGCGGTAGCCATCGAAGCGGCCGTGTTCGGCGGTACCGGGATTGGTTTCCAGGGTGATTTCGGCATTGGGTGCCAGCCGCAGGCGTGCCGATGCCTGCTGCAGGAACCGGTCGATCGCTTCGGGCGGGAACAGGCTGGGCGTGCCGCCGCCGAAGAACACGCTGTGCACCACCCGTCCCCATACCAGCGGCAGGTCCTGGTCGAGGTCGCGGATCAGCGCATCCACGTACGCATCGAACGGCAGCTCACCCCTGGCCTGGTGTGAATTGAAATCGCAGTACGGGCACTTGCGCACGCACCAGGGCAGGTGCACGTACAGCGACAGCGGCGGCGGAACCAGGCGCACGTCAGGATGCGGTGCGTGGTCATCGGCGCAGGCGTGGCCGGGCGGGTGGTTGCAGTGGTCGTGGGCGGGCGGCATGGAATTCACGGGTCGTGCCGGCTGCGGGCCGGCCTCCCTGTAGCGGTCAGAAGAGCGTCAATACAGGTGGGCCAGCCGCTGCCTGAGCTGCTGCAGGGCCAGGGCGCGGTGGCTGATGGTGTTCTTCAGCACCGGCTCCATCTCCGCAGCGGTGAGGCCATGGGCAGGGTCCAGGAACACGGGGTTGTAGCCGAAACCATTGCTGCCGCGCAGGTGATCCAGAATGGTGCCTTCCCAGCTGCCCTCGCAGACCAGCGGCTGGGGATCTTCGGCATGCCGCAGCAGCACGATCACGGCGTGGAAGCGCGCGGTGCGCTGCTGTGCCGGCACGTCGCGCAGCGCCTCAAGCAGCTTGGCATTGTTGGCCGCGTCGTTGGTCGGGCTGCCGGCGTAGCGCGCGCTGTACAGGCCGGGTGCACCGCCAAGGGCGTCGACGATCAGGCCGGAGTCATCGGCCAGCGCGGGAAGGCCGCTGGCCCGGCACGCGGCGCGTGCCTTGATCAGCGCGTTCTCGACAAACGTCAGCCCGGTTTCCGGGACGTCGCCGACGCCGGCTTCGGCGGCGGACAGGATGCGCAGCGGCAGGTCGGCCAGCATGGCCTGCATTTCCTTGAGCTTGCCGGCGTTGTGGCTGGCAAGTACCAGGGTATCAAAAGGCTTCAAGTACGTGGCTCCAGCAGGTCCCAGGTATTGCCATACAGATCGCGGAACACCGCGACGGTGGCGTAGGGCTCTTCGCGCGGAGCCTCCAGGAATTCCACGCCGGCGGCCTGCATCGCAGCATGGTCGCGCTGGAAATCGTCGGTTTCCAGGAAGAAGCCCACGCGGCCGCCGGTCTGGTTGCCCACGTGGACGGCCTGTACATCGCTGCTGGCCCGTGCCAGCAGCAGGCCGGCGCCACCTTCGGCGCACGGTGATACCACCACCCAGCGCTTGCCGCCGCCCTGGTCGACATCCTGTCGCAGGTGGAAACCGAGCGCGCCGGTGAACCAGGCGATCGCGCGGTCGTAGTCGTCCACCAGCAGGGTGGTCAGGGCAAGCCGGCGGTTCATGCCGACAGCGCCGCCTGCTGCGCGGCCAGCAGTTCGCCGACGCCCTTTTCGGCCAGTGCCAGCAGCGCGTCCAGTTCATCGCGGCGGAAGGCGTGTCCTTCAGCGGTGCCCTGCAGTTCGATGAAGCCACCGCCATCATTCATGACGACATTCATGTCGGTATCGCAGTCGCTGTCTTCCAGGTAATCCAGGTCCAGCACCGGGGTGCCGCGGAACACGCCTACCGATACCGCCGCCACCGCGCCGATCACCGGGTTGCGCTTGATGTCGCCGCGCTTGAGCAGCACGTTCACCGCATCCATCAGCGCCACGTAGGCACCGGTGATGGCAGCCGTGCGGGTGCCGCCGTCGGCCTGGAGAACATCGCAGTCCAGGGTGATGGTGCGCTCGCCCAGCGCCTTGCGGTCCACGCAGGCGCGCAGGCTGCGGCCGATCAGCCGTTGGATTTCCAGCGTGCGGCCGCCCTGCTTGCCGCGCGCGGCTTCGCGGTCACTGCGGGTATGGGTGGCGCGCGGCAGCATGCCGTATTCGGCGGTCACCCAGCCTTCGCCCTTGCCACGCAGGAAGCCCGGAACGCGGTTTTCCACGCTGGCCGTGCACAGCACGCGGGTCTCGCCGAAGCACACCAGCACCGAACCTTCGGCGTGGCGGGTAAAGCCGCGTTGGATGACGACCGGGCGCATCTGGTCGGGCTGGCGGCCGCTGGGACGGGGATCGGACATGCGTGGGGTTCCAAGGAGGCGGGAGGAACGCGACCAGGCCCGCACCCCGGAAGGGGCAGGCAGGGAGGCTGTGATGAGGGCGCTAGGGTACCATTCCCCCTTTGCGAGCATCTGGAAAATCCATGATCCGAAGCATGACCGCCTACGCTGGCGGCGAGCGCGCCACCACCTGGGGCACGCTGGGCTGCGAGCTGCGCTCGGTGAACCACCGTTTCCTGGAGGTGGGCACGCGTCTGCCGGAGGAACTGCGGGCCCTGGAACCGCAGCTGCGCGAGCGTATTTCCGCGCGCCTGAGCCGCGGCAAGCTGGACCTGGTGATGCGCCTGCGCGCGCCGGAAACGTCCGCCAGCCTGCAGGTGAACGAGGTGCTCCTGGGCCAGCTGGGCGATCTCGCTACCCGCCTGACGTCCCGCTTCCCGGGCATGCGCGTCAGCTTCACCGACCTGCTGCAGCTGCCGGGGGTGATGCAGGGTGAAGCGGCCGACGCGGTGGCCCTGCAGGCCGAAGCGCTGGCATTGCTGGAGCAGGTGCTGGACGGTTTCATCGCCGCCCGTGAACGCGAAGGCGAGAAGCTGGCCATGGCCATCAGTGAGCGCGTGGACGGCATCGAGCGCATCGCCGCCGAGGTCCGTACGCTGATTCCGGCGATCCGCGACGGCCAGCGCGCCAAGCTGGCCGCACGCCTGGCCGACCTGCCGCATCCGGTGGATCCGGGCCGCGCCGAGCAGGAACTGGTCATGTGGCTGCAGAAGCTGGACGTGGATGAGGAACTGGACCGGCTGGGCAGCCACATCGTGGAGATCCGCCGTACGTTGAAGCAGCGCGAGCCGGTCGGCCGCCGGCTGGATTTCCTGCTGCAGGAATTCAACCGCGAAGCCAATACGCTGGGCTCGAAATCGGTGGACAGCCGCACGTCGAACGCTGCGGTGGAGCTGAAGGTGCTGATCGACCAGATTCGCGAACAGGTGCAGAACATCGAATGACCAGCCAGCGAAACAGCAGCCAGCCCCTGCCCGCGACCGAGCCTGCGCGCGGCACCCTGTACATCGTGGCCGCGCCCTCCGGGGCCGGCAAGAGCAGCATCGTCAACGCCACCCTGGCGCGCGATCCGCAGATCGCCCTGTCGATCTCGTTCACTTCGCGCGCCACCCGCCCGGGTGAGATCGATGGCGAGCACTACCACTTCGTCAGCGCCGAACGTTTCGAGGAAATGATCGCCGCCGGCGACTTCTTCGAGCACGCGTGGGTGCATGGCGACTGGAAAGGCACCGCGCGGCAGTCGGTGGAACCGCAGCTGGCGGCAGGCCAGGACGTGCTGCTGGAGATCGACTGGCAGGGTGCACAGCAGGTACGCCAGCTGGTGCCGGGCACGGTGACGGTGTTCATCCTGCCGCCTTCGAAGCAGGCGTTGCAGGACCGCATGCGCAAGCGCGGCCAGGACAGCGAGGCGGTGATCGCCCAGCGCCTGGCGGCCGCGCGCGAGGAGATGCTGCACTTCAACGATTTCGATTACGTCATCGTCAACGAGGTGTTCGACACCGCCGTCGACGAGCTGTGCGCCATCTTCACCGCCAGCCGCCTGCGCCGCGAGGCGCAGAAGGTCCGCCATGCCGGCCTGATACAGGCCCTGCTGAGCGCCGATCCAGCCGCAACTGACTGATTGCAAAAGGATAGGGGCAGGGTTGGCTTGATTCTGCCCAGCCCTTGCCCTTACACTCCGTCCCCTTTCCCTCATTCGACTGAGCGGCCGACCGGTCGCCGGGAGCCCGTATGGCCCGCATCACCGTAGAAGATTGCCTGGAAGTCGTTAACAACCGGTTCGAACTGGTCATGATGGCCTCCAAGCGTGCCCGCCAGCTCGCCAACGGCGTGCAGGCCACGCTGGACAACAGCGAAACCGAAGACAAGCCGACCGTGCTGGCGCTGCGCGAGATCGCCGCCCGCAAGATCGACAATGCACTGATCGACGAAGTCGAGAAGGCAGAACGCGAGCGTGCCGAGCGCGAAGCGCTGGAATGGGCCGCCGCCGAAGTGGTTGCCGACGAAGACATGTCCAAGAACGACGACTGAGGCCGGGTTGTCGCAGGTTGGATACGAAACAGCCCGCCGCAAGCGGGCTTTTTCGTATTCAGGATTTGCCGAAATTGTGACGCTGGCATAGGCTTCGGCCATGAACCCAGGCCCCACTGCCAAGGTAGCCGCGCCGCCCGGCGCGGACGTACCCGACTACGTCCTCCAGCTTGAACGCGCCGCGCATTACCTGCCGGCGGAACAGCTGCCGCTGCTGCGGCGCGCCTGGGAGGTGGGTGCATCGGCCCACGCCGGGCAGAGCCGGAAGTCCGGCGAGCCCTACATCACCCATCCGGTGGCGGTAGCCCAGGTGCTGGCAGAACTGGGCCTGGACGTAGAGGCGCTGATCGCGGCGATCCTGCATGACACCATCGAAGACACGCCACTGACGCGCGAAGAGCTGGCGGCCGAATTCGGCGAAGCCGTGGCCGAGCTGGTGGATGGCGTCACCAAGCTGGACAAGCTGAAGTTCCGTGACCGCCAGGAAGCGGCCGCCGAGAGCTTCCGCAAGATGCTGCTGGCGATGTCGCGCGACCTGCGCGTGATCATGATCAAGCTGGCCGACCGCCTGCACAACATGCGCACGCTGGGTGCGCAGAGTACCGAAGCGCGTGGCCGCATCGCCCGCGAGACGCTGGAGATCTATGCGCCCATCGCCCAGCGGCTGGGCATGAGCCTGGTCAAGAGCGAGCTGCAGAACCTTGGTTTCAAGGCGCTGTATCCGTGGCGGCATGCCATCCTGGAAAAACACATCCGCAGCCAGCCGGTGGTGCGCCGCGAGGCGATGGCGCAGGTGGAGGTGCAGATCAGCCAGCGGCTTGCCAAGGAAGGGCTGGAGCATCGCCTGGTCAGCCGCATCAAGACGCCGTGGAGCATCTACAACAAGATGCGCGACGAGAACAAATCCTTCGACCAGGTGATGGATGTGTTCGGCTTCCGGCTGGTCGTGCGCAGCGTACCCAACTGTTACCACTCGCTGGGCGCGGTGCATGCCGTCTTCAAGCCGCTGGACGGCCGCTTCCGCGATTTCATCGCCATTCCCAAGGCCAACGGCTACCAGTCTCTTCACACGGTGCTGTTTGGCCCGTATGGCTCGCCGATCGAAGTGCAGATCCGTACCGAGGAGATGGACCTGATCGCCGAGCGCGGCGTGGCCGCGCACTGGACCTACAAGTTCGGTGGCGACACCCCGAACATGGCGCAGAGCCGCGCGCACGCATGGATCGTCGAACTGATCGATTCGCAGCGCGCTGCCGGGTCGTCGCTGGAATTCCTGGACAACGTCAAGGTGGATCTGTTCCCGGACGAGGTCTATCTGTTCACGCCTAAGGGCAAGATCATGGCGTTGCCACGCAACGCCACCGCGCTGGATTTCGCCTACGCGGTGCATACCGATGTCGGCAATACCGCGGTCGCCTCGCGCGTGGACAAGAAGCTGGTGCCGCTGCGCACCAAGCTGGCCAGTGGGCAGACGGTGGAGATCATCACCGCGCGTTCGGCCACGCCCAAGCCGCAGTGGCTGGAGTTCGTGGTGAGCAGCAAGGCACGCACGGCCATCCGCCACCAGCTGAAACAGCTGGAACACGAAGATGCAGTACAGCTGGGCCACCGCATGCTGGACCGTGCGCTGGAGGCGATGGATTCGTCGCTGGAACGGTTGCCGAAGGGACGTCTGGATGCTTTCCTCGCCGAGCACCGTTTCCCGCGCCTGGAAGCACTGCTGGCCGACGTGGCGCTGGGCAACTGGATGCCCACGCAGGCGGCGCAATCGCTGATGGCGTACGCCGAACTGCGTGGCGGCGCGCACTCGCGCCACCATTCGCAGGAAAAGATCCTCATCAACGGCAGCGAGCGCGGCGTGGTCACCTTCGCCAACTGTTGCCAGCCGATTCCCGGCGACGACATCATGGGGTACCACACGGCCGGCAAGGGCATCGTGGTGCACCGCATGGATTGCCCGAACCTGGCCGAACTGCGCAAGTCACCGGAGCGCTGGGTGCCGATCGGCTGGGATTCGTCGGTGTCAGGCGACTACGGCACATCGCTGGTGGTGGAAGTGGAGAACGGTACAGGCGTGCTGGCGCAGCTGGCCGCGGCGATCGCGCAGAGCCACTCCAACATCGAACGCGTGGATTACCTGGATCGCGATTTCAACGCCGCAGTGCTGGCCTTCAATGTGGAAGTGCGCGACCGCAACCACCTGGCTGAAGTGATGCGCCGACTGCGCCGCCTGTCGGTCGTGCAATCGGTACGCCGCCAGTAGTGCCGGGCTCTGCCCGGCAATCGTTGGTGGGTGACGAC
>JAEZCF010000119.1 GCA_023430045.1 Pseudomonadota bacterium
CGATCTAGACGGAGCCCGTTATGGCTTTCAGTAGTGGTAACAGCGGCGGCCCCATGGCCGACATCAACGTTACGCCCCTCGTGGACGTGATGCTGGTGCTGCTGATCATCTTCATCATCACGGCGCCTCTGATGTCCCACAAGGTCAAGGTCGAGCTGCCGGAGGCCAACCTGATCCAGGACCCGGACGACGCTGAAAAGCGTTCGGGCCCGATCACGCTGGCGGTCAAGGAAGACGGAACGATTTACTGGAACGACGAGGAAATCGATCACGGGACCCTCGAGTCCCGCCTCGCGACCGCAGCGCAGCAGACCCCGCAGCCGCCGCTGAACCTGCGTGGTGACCGCACCACCAAGATGCGCGTCATCAACGACCTGACCAAGGTCGCGCAGGAACAGGGCATGCTGGACGTCGGCTTCGTCGCGACCAAAGAGAAGGGGCAGTAAGCCATGGCATTCAGTACTGGTGGTGGCAAGGGCCCCATGGCCGACATCAACGTCACGCCCCTCGTGGACGTGATGCTGGTTCTGCTGATCATCTTCATCGTGACCGCGCCGATCATGACGTACCCGATCGCCGTGGATCTGCCGCAGCGTGTGCTCAACCCGCCGCCGGTGACGGTCGAACCGCCGCCGCCGATCGAGTTGCGCGTGGATGCGAGCAACCAGGTGTTCTGGAACAACAGCCCGGTGGCGGTATCCGAACTGCAGCAGCGGATGGAACAGGAGGTCCAGCGTGACCCGACCAACCAGCCGGAACTGCGGATCGACGCCAGCCCGGATTCGGAGTACGACGTGATGGCCAAGATCCTGGCCGGCGCGAAGAACGCCCAGATGAAGAAGATCGGTTTCGTACAGCAGTAAGCAGTACACGCAGTACTCAGTCATGACGCGACTGGAAAACGCCCCTGGAGACAGGGGCGTTTTTTTATGGCCGATGGATGAACGCTTTCATGGCCGGGCGGCTATCATCCGCCGATGCTCGCCTTCTTCGATACGCTTGGCCATTGGCTGGACGCCACCCCTCAGCTGCGCACGTCGCTGCTGGTGGCCTATGTTCTCTACCTGCTTGGCCTGTCGGGCTGGATCATGCTCCAGAAGCGCGAGCCGGTGGCTACGCTCAGCTGGATTCTGTCGCTGGCCGCGCTACCTTGGATCGGGTTGTTCATCTACTACCTGTTCGGCCCCCAGAAGGTGAAGAGGCAGCGCTTGCGTCGCGGCCGGGCGCGCTCCGGCATGGAGCACTACAGCAGCGTCTGCCCGCCCGATGCCGACTGCACCGAGCTGGCCGCCATCGGCCAGGCGACGACCGGCCTGGCGCCCAGCAGCGCCACCGAAGTGGAGTGGCTGGTGGACGGCGCGGCCACCTACGATGCACTGCTGGAGGCCATTGGCCAGGCGCGCGATCATGTGCACCTGGAGTACTACATCTTCGAGCCTGACCACACCGGCACGATGGTCCGCGATGCGCTGGTGGATGCCGCGCGGCGTGGCGCGCAGGTGCGGC
Source organism: Pseudomonadota bacterium (assembly GCA_023430045.1). GTDB lineage: Bacteria > Pseudomonadota > Gammaproteobacteria > Xanthomonadales > Xanthomonadaceae > Stenotrophomonas. Next base: position 1,507 of record JAEZCF010000119.1, read on the forward strand.
TGCTGCTGGATGCCGTGGGCGCGGCGAAGGTCCGCGCGCGTTTCCTCAGGCCGCTGCTGGATGCCGGCGCCGAGGTGATGTGGTTCCATCCCAGGCAGCTGCTGAAGCCCTTGAAGCGCCCCTGGCTGAACCTGCGCACGCATCGCAAGCTGGTGGTCATCGATGGGCAGGTCGCCTTTACCGGCGGCATAAACATCACCGACGAAGAAAACGAGCGCCGCGATCCGGATGCCTACCGCGACCTGCACATGCGGCTGCGTGGTCACGTGGTGCGCAGCCTGCAGCTGGTCTTCGTCGAAGACTGGCTGTATGCCAGCGGACAGGAGCCGGAACACCTGGAACTGGAGCGCCTGTGGCCCCGTGGAACACCGTCGCGCGCGGACGGTGCCATAGCCGCGCAGGTGCTGGTGTCCGGGCCGGATTCGGCATGGGAAACAATCCACCGGCTGCATGTGGCGGCCATCCAGGAAGCCCGGCACCGGGTCTGGCTGGTGACGCCCTACTTCGTGCCCGGCGAAGCGGCGCGCATGGCCATCACCTCCGCGGCGCTGGGCGGGCTGGATGTGCGCCTGCTGGTACCGAAGGCCAGCGATTCCTGGTTCGTCACCCAGGCGGCGCGATCGTACTTCGACGAGCTGCTGCAGGCCGGGGTGAAGATCTACGAATACGGGCCGCGCATGCTGCATACCAAGGCCTTCATCGCCGATGACGATGTCTGCATCGTTGGTACCGCCAATTTCGACCACCGCAGTTTCCGGCTCAACTTCGAGCTGTCGATGATGCTGCGCGACCATGGCCGCGTGGCCGAGCTGGCAGGCATCCTGGAGCACGAATTCGCCTGTGCCACGCGCGTCCACAACGACCGCAACCGTGCGTTGTGGACGCACCGCCTGCCCGAAGCCTTCGCACGCCTGGCCTCGCCGCTGCTGTAACGGCGGCGCTACACTGCGCGCCTGCCAACACGCCTTACCGTCATGACCTGCCTGAGCGTCAACGTCAACAAGATCGCCGTGCTGCGCAATTCGCGCGGGGGTGGCGAACCGGATGTCCTTCGCGCGGCCCGGGCCTGCCTGCAGGCGGGTGCGCACGGCATCACCGTGCACCCGCGGCCGGACCGCCGGCACATCACCGCCGAGGACGTGTTCGCCCTGTCGGCGCTGACGCGCGACAGGGGCGTGGAGTTCAACATCGAAGGCAACCCCTTCGCCGCGCCGCGTGACGGATATCCGGGCCTACTGCCGTTGTGCGACGCCACCCGCCCTGCGCAGGCCACCCTGGTGCCTGATGGCGACGGTCAGCTGACGTCCGACCATGGCTTTGATTTCGAACGCGATGCCGGGCGCCTGCGTCCGTTGGTGGCGGACCTGAAGGCGATGGGATGCCGGGTAAGCCTGTTCGTGGACGCCGGCAACCCGCACCTTGAAATGGCCGCAACGGTCGGGGCGGATCGCGTCGAGCTTTACACCGGGCCCTACGCCGAGGCCCATGCATCCGGGGATGCGTCCGTGATGCTGGCCCTGTTCGCCGACGCCGCGCGCCGCGCACAGGCAGTGGGTCTGGGCGTGAATGCCGGGCACGATCTTTCCCAGGCCAACCTGAGGGCGTTCCTGCAGGCGGTGCCCGACGTGCAGGAAGTGTCCATCGGCCATGCGTTGATCAGCGAAGCGCTGTATGACGGACTGGATGCGACCGTCAAAGGTTATCTCGCACTGCTGTGAGCGCAGGAGACCAGCTGGCGCGGCCGAGGCCCGGCATCACTCCGTCATCAGCCGGGCCTGAACAATACAGCCTGGGCGAGGCGGCCCCGCACGGGTGTCGCAGGTCCTGAGACGCCAGTGCCCTACCCTGCATCGATGGGTATTGCGATCAAGGGCCGCGGCTCGACCTCCCATCTGGCAGGTCGCTTTGAATCCACCGTCAGCGAAGCGGTGGACGATGGCTGGAGTGTGGACGAAAGCGAAGAGTTCGCGCAGGCGCGTCTGCGCACCGAGGTGCGGGCCGAAACCGCACGCAGCATCATCACCCGCAACACATCGCCGGACGTGGGCTTCAGCCAGTCGGTGAATCCGTATCGCGGCTGCGAACATGGATGCTCCTACTGCTTCGCGCGTCCCTCCCATGCCTATCTGAACCTGTCTCCCGGACTGGATTTCGAGACCCGGCTGTTCGCCAAGATCAACGCGCCGCAGCTGCTGCGCAGGGAACTGTCGCGTCCCGGCTATGTGCCGCAGCCGATCGCACTGGGCATCAATACCGATGCCTACCAGCCGATCGAGCGCAAGTTCAAGCTTACCCGGCAGCTGATCGAGGTGATGCTGGAAACCCGGCATCCGTTCTCGCTCATCACCAAGAATGCGTTGGTGGAACGCGATATCGACCTGCTCGTACCGCTGGCGGAGCAGAACCTGGTCAGCGTGCATTTTTCGGTGACGTCGCTGGATCCCCATCTGTCGGCACGGCTTGAGCCGCGCGCAGCGGCACCGCATGCACGCCTGCGCGCCATGCGCCACCTGCATGATGCCGGTATTCCGGTGGGCGTGATGGTGGCGCCAGTGATTCCGTGGATCAACGATGCCGAGCTGGAGGCCGTGCTGGAAGCCGCGCGGGATGCCGGCGCACGCAGTGCCGGCTATGTGCTGCTGCGCCTGCCGCTGGAGGTGGCACCCTTGTTCCGCGACTGGCTTCAGACCCACCATCCGGACCGCGCCGCCCACGTGATGAGCACCGTCCAGCAGCTGCGCGGCGGCAAGGATTACGACAGCCGGTTCGGTACCCGCATGCGCGGCCAGGGGGCCTATGCGGATCTGCTGGCCAACCGTTTCCGGCTCGCGCGCAGGCGGCTGGGCTTCGATGCGCAGAACAGCCACTGGCCGAAACTGGACTGCAGCCGCTTCCTGCGGCCGGCCCCGCCGCGCGAGGAATCGCCGCAGGGCAGCCTGTTCTAGCCAGGCTGCGCCGATTGAAGGACGGCCATGGAGACGGTGCCAATCGGTGCGGTTGTCCTCGCGGAACGTATGAGCGATTTCTGAAAGATGCCTGCGTGTTACTGCCCCACCATGGTGCCGTGCATCAGCAGGAACCTACGTTCATCACCTCGTCGATAGTGAATCGCCGCCGGGCCCCGGTTGATCTACCGGGGCGGGAACTGCCTGATGCGTCGTCATCCTCTCCTTCCCGGGCGTCCAGACTCAGGCCCGCCATGGGAAAGGTGGCCACGTGTGCGTCCAGCGCCCGGGAAGGGAGGACCTATCAATGGCTGCTCGTCGGATTCTTCCTGGCGACTGCCTTGCGGATGCTGCTCATCTTCATGGAAGACGTGGTGTTCGGGCCCTGCCGGGTGGTGGATGGGCTGGGTTTTCTGGCGCTTGCCGTGCTGTCCGCAGGCCTGGGCATCGCCCGGATCAGGAAACGGCGGAAGTGACCGCGCGACGCCTGGCGCGTGTCCGCGTCAGCCCCCGAACAGCGTCCCGGCGGACTGGAACAGGATCCAGCTGGTGGCGATGAACTTGTCGCCGCCCTGTGGACGGTTGCCCCTGTGCGTATGCGTGAAGGCGGTCGGCGCGATCAGCAGGCTGCCGGTACGCGGCGCGATCTTCCGCTCCTGGAACAGGAACTCGGTTTCCCCCTGCTCGAAATCATCGTTGAGATACAGCGTCCACAGCAGGTGGCGATGCAGGGTTTCGGCCTGCGCGTCCCTCGGATAGAGCTCGCAATGCCAATAGGGGTAACCACCCTCGCCGGCTTCATACCACTGCAGGTTGATCGCGCCGGGACGCAGGCAGGTGCGCGCCAGATCCGACAACGCGGCGGCTTCCATCAGCGGGAAGTCCTCGGCCGTCAGCCGCTTCGGCTGCCCGTTGCTGTCCTGCACCTGCAACATCAGCGGGGCGATCAATGCCTGTGGATAACGGCGTAGATAACTTAAAAGGCCGCTGAAAACGGCTTGCTGCAGCAGGTTTTCCACGTCACCCCAGCCCGCCAGGCTGCTGATGCGCAGATCCTTGCTGCGCTTGAGTTCCGGGTATATTCCGCTGCCCACCGCACCGGGTTGCAGGCGGTCACTTGCGCGCAACCGCGTCACGATCGCCGCGCACACCTCCGCCGGTACCGCGTTGTGGATCACTTCGATGAAATCGACCGGTTCCTGCGCGTGCATGCATGCATCCTTCGCCAGCGTGGCCTTCGATGGTGCCCACTGGCGATGGCGATGTCACGCCATGGGCACGCGGTATCCGGGCCGTGCATGAGCATCCCGTCCACCGTGCGGAGCGTGCGGGATGCGTCGATCCAGGTCGATGTCAGCCGGCGTTGTCGAGGTCGTGCTGGCGGTGGTAACGCTCGGCTTCAGCGACTTCCTCGCGTGAGCCGAGAAACACCGGCACGCGCTGGTGCAGCTGTTCGGGCTGGATGTCGAGAATGTGCGCGCGCCCCGTGGACGCGGCACCGCCGGCCTGCTCCACCAGCAGGCCCATCGGATTGGCTTCATACATCAGGCGCAGCTTGCCGGCCTTGGACGGATCCTTCCTGTCCCACGGATAGATGAAGATGCCGCCGCGGGTCAGGATACGGTGCACGTCGGCGACCATGCTGGCGATCCAGCGCATGTTGAAGTCCTTGCCGCGCGCGCCCTCCTTGCCGGCCAGCAGGTCCTGCACGTAGGCCTGCATCGGCGCTTCCCAGTGCCGCTGGTTGGACATGTTGATGGCGAATTCCTGCGTGGCCGCCGGAATCTGCATGTTCGGCGTGGTCAGCACGAACTCGCCCTTCTCGCGGTCCAGGGTGAAGGCGTGCGTGCCGTGACCGACAGTGAGCACCATCTGCGTGCTGGGCCCATAGATGCAGTAGCCGGCGGCGATCTGGCGGGTACCGGCCTGCAGGAAACTTTCATCGCTCGGGCATTCCACGTCCTTCGGGCAGCGCAGCACCGAGAAGATCGTGCCGACCGAGACATTGACGTCGATGTTGGAGCTGCCATCGAGGGGATCGAACAGGAGCAGGAAATCTCCACGCGGGTAGATGTCCGGCACCGGCTGGCAGTGGTCCATTTCCTCGGATGCGCACGCGGCCAGGTGGCCGCCCCAGGCATTGGCTTCGAGCAGGATCTCGTTGCTGATCACATCCAGTTTCTTCTGTGCCTCGCCCTGCACGTTGCCGGTGCCGGCATCGCCCAGCACGCCACCCAGGGCGCCCTTGCTGACGGCGATGGAAATGCTGGTGCAGGCACGGCCCACGACGGCGATCAGCTGGCGCAGGTCCGCATTGATGCGGCCAGCGTGCTGTTCCTGGATGAGAAACCGGGTCAACGACGTGCGGGACATGGACAGACAGGCCTCGAGCGACAGGAAGAAACGCCTATTGTCGCCGCCCCGACAAAAAAAGGGGGACGGAGGTGGTTAATGGAAATTAACCACCTCCGTCCCCCTTTTGTGGGGGTTACCTGACGGCGGCGATGGCCTTCGCTACGTAGTCGAGGTTGTTCTGGTTCAGGGCAGCCACGCAGATGCGGCCGGTACCGACGGCATAGATGCCGTATTCGTCGCGCAGCGTCTCCACCTGCACGCGGCTCAGGCCGGAGTAGGAGAACATGCCGGCCTGGTCGTTGATGAAGGCGAACTCCGGTGCGCCGGCAGCGGCCAGTCTGTCGACCAGTCCACCCCGCAGCGCATGGATGCGCTCGCGCATTTCAGTCAGCTCCTGCTCCCACAGCGCACGCAGCTCCGGGCTGGTCAGCACGCCAGCCACCAGTGCCGCACCGTGGTTGGACGGGCTGGAATAGATGGTGCGGATGATGCGCTTGACCTGCGACTGCACGGCGCGGGCGGCATCGGCATCCGGGGCCACCACCGACAGTGCGCCGATGCGCTCGCCGTACAGCGAGAACGACTTGGAGTACGAGTTGGCGACCACGAAGCTGTCGATGCCGGCTTCGGCGATGATGCGAACCGCCGCGCCATCCTGCTCGATGCCCTTGTCGAAGCCCTGGTAGGCCATGTCGATGAACGGGAACAGCTGGCGTTCCTTCAGTACGCCAGCCACCTGCTTCCACTGCGCGACCGTCAGGTCGGCACCGGTCGGGTTGTGGCAGCAGGCGTGCAGGAGCACCACGGTGCCCGGCTGCAGCCGGGCCAGGTCGGCCAGCATGCCGTCGAAGTCCACCCCGTGGGTCTGCGGATCGAAATAGGTGTACTCCACGACCTCGAAGCCCGCCGCGCCGAACACCGCGCGATGGTTTTCCCAGCTCGGGTTGCTGATGGCGATGGTGGCGTGCGGCAGCAACCGGTGCAGCAGGTCCGCACCGACGCGCAGCGCACCGCTGCCGCCGATGGTCTGCGAGGTGGCAACGCGTCCGGCCGCCAGCAGCGGCGAATCCTTGCCGAACACCAGCTCGCGGGTGGCCTGGGTATACGCCGGCAGGCCATCGATGGGCAGGTAACCGCGCGGTTTGGCATCCGTGGCGAGCTGCTGCTCGATCTGCCTGACGGCGCGCAGCAGCGGAATGCGACCGCTTTCGTCGTAGTAGATGCCCACGCCCAGGTTGACCTTGGTCGGACGGCTGTCGGCGTTGTACGCCTCGGTCAGGCCCAGGATCGGGTCGCCCGGGACCAGTTCCACGTTTGCAAAGAAGGACACGGCGGTACTCATTCGGTAAGGGGGAGGAAGAAAGCACGCGGCAGGATCGCGACCGCTCCGGCCGCAACCGGCCCATCGTAACAAAGGGGGCGTCGCAGGACTCGCTCCCGTCACGTCAAGGCGCCTACGATGAGCGGTCGTGCCTAGCAATGTTGCCTGCGGATGACCTTCCCCTTTCCGATCCGCCGCCGCCTGGCGGTCTCCCTCTGCACCGTGTTCCTGCCTGCAACCGGCCATGCCGAGTCAGCCTTGCCGCCACGCCTGGCGACCGTGGAAGTGCAGGCGGCCCGTGTACAGGACGTGGACCCGTTCGCGCTGCCGGCCAGTTCGGACACGGTATGGATCGATGACGACCGCGCAGGTGCCCAGGCCCAGATCGCCGAGGCGCTGGCCGGCGTGGCCGGGGTGGTGGCCCGCGACCGCCAGAACCTGGCCCAGGACACCCAGCTGTCCATCCGTGGCTTCGGCGCGCGTTCCACGTTCGGCGTGCGTGGCGTACGGGTGCTGGTGGACGGGGTGCCAGCCACCATGCCTGATGGCCAAGGCCAGCTGTCCCATGCCAGTCTGCTCGGTGCCGAGCGCATCGAGGTGCTGCGCGGTCCCTTCTCGGCGCTGTACGGCAACTCCTCCGGTGGCGTACTGCAGGTACATACCGCGCCCGGACGCGCCGGCGATCCCTGGCGGCTGCGCATGAACGTGGGCGCGGACAACACCGTCAGCGTGGGCGCGCAGCTGCGTGGAGTACAGGGTCCGGTGGATTACAACATCGCCGCCAATCATTTCCGTACCGATGGCTGGCGCGACCATAGCCGCGCGCGCCGCGAATCGCTGAACGCGCGGCTGGGAATGGCGGTTGGCGAGGATCGGCTGGAGCTGCTGCTCAATCACCTGGACGCACCGGATGCGCAGGACCCACTCGGCCTGACGCGTGCGCAGGCCGCCGCCGATCCGCGCCAGGCCACCGCAGTGGCGTACCAGTACGACACCCGTAAATCGGCGCGGCAGAGCCAGGCCGGGCTGGTCTACAGCGGCAACCGCGACCTGCATCGCTTCCGCCTGATGGGCTACGCCGGCCGGCGTGCCGTAACCCAGTTCCTCGCCATCCCGCCGGCGCCGCAGGCCAATCCGCTGCATGCCGGCGGGGTCATCGACCTGGACGGCGACTACGGCGGGCTGGACGCGCGCTGGGGCTGGAAGGGAACGCTGGCAGGGCGCGCGCTGGATGTCACGGCCGGCCTCAATGCCGACCGCCAGCGCCAGGACCGTGCCGGCTACGAAAACTTCGTCGGCGACGCGGTGGGCGTGCGCGGACGGCTGCGACGCGACCAGCGCGACACCGTGCAGAACGTGGACCAGTTCGCGCAGGCGTGGTGGCAATGGAGCGAGCGCTGGTCGTTGCTGGCTGGTGTCCGGCACAGCGTGGTGCGCTTTCGTTCCGATGATCACTACATCGTGGCCGGCAATCCCGACGACAGCGGCAGCCGACGCTACCAGGCCACCACCCCGGTGGCGGGGGTCAGCTTCGCGGTCACGCCCGGATGGCGCCTGCATGCAGCGATGGGGCGTGGATTCGAGACGCCCACCTTCAATGAACTCGGCTACCGTGCCGATGGCCAGGCCGGACTGGCGCTGGACCTTGGCGCGGCGCGCAGCCGCAACATGGAAATCGGCAGCAAATGGCAGGCACAGGATGGCCGCCGCCTGGACGTGACGGTGTTCCGCGCCGATACCGACGACGAACTTGCGGTGGCCAGCAACACCAATGGCCGTAGTACCTACCGCACCATCGGCCGTACCCGCCGCCAGGGCGCGGAGCTCTCATGGCGCCAGCCCGTGGCGACGGACCTGGAACTTCAGGTTGCCTGGACGTGGCTGCAGGCGCAGGTGCGCAGTGGCTACCTGGCGTGTGGGGGCAGCGGCTGCAGCATCCCGGACACCCTGGTCGCGGCCGGCAGCCGCCTGCCCGGCGTGCCGCGGCAGCAGGCGTCGGCGCGCCTGCAGTGGCAGCCGCGCGAGTGGCAATGGGCCGCCGAAGTGGCCGCCAGCAGCGATACCGTGGTCAATGATCTCGATACCGAACGCGCACCGGGCTACGCGGTGGTGAACATCGAAGCCGGGCGGCGCTGGCGGCAGCGCACCGGCGATCTGCGGGTCTTCGCGCGGGTGGACAACCTGCTGGACCAGCGCTACATCGGGTCGGTGATCGTCAACGATGGCAACGGGCGTTATTACGAGCCCGGACCTGACCGCACCGCCAGTGTGGGCGTGCAGTGGTCATGGCGGTGACGGTGCGTCGCTGACGCCGGCCGTCGGCCGGCGTTGGCAGATGTCAGTCCGGGGCCTTGGCCGGCACGAACGGCGAGGTCGGGTCGCTGGCAGGGAAGGTCTCCTCAAGGGCCTGGTCCTGGTTGTCGCTCGCATGCTGCTTGCGCTCACGACGCTTGACCGGGCTTTCCTGGCCGCCGCGCTGGCGGTCGCCGCAGTCCTTGCGGTCCTGCGCGGCCTGCTCGCTGACAAGCTTCACCGGCAGATGGTCATCCACGTCCCCCTGTGCGTCGATGAAGGGGGCTCCGGTGCCACGGTCCTCGGCATCGGCGATATCGTGTTTTGCGTGCTGTTCGCCGGGGACTGGAGCGGTGGAGTCCCGCAGCGGATCCCGGGAGGTGTCTCTGTTCATGGCGGATCTCCTCGATGAGCCCCTACTACAGCGCCCCGCAGGTAAAGCCGCTGCGAATCCCGCGTCATGAACATGACAGTCACGGCCCACTAACCCGCCCGCCGGTACACCTTGCCTCCCGCCCGTCCTGCAGGAGCCGTGCCATGCCCCGCCTGGATCGTCCCGCCCCTCATGTGTTCAACGCCCTGGCCAATCCGTTCGCCGGCGCCACCCAGCGTCGCGCGCGGCGCGACCTGCACGAGGATCCGCAGGAGGTGGCGCAGGATTACGTGCAGTACATGCTCACCGACCAGGAGCGACGACGTGGCCAGCGTCGCCGCAGTTGGGCCGATCTCTGCCCGGCCTATGCCTTCGCGCTGAGCACCCATGCGGCCGATTGGCCACGGGGTGGTGATGGAAGCACCGACCAGGCGCTGGCCGCGCACTGGGAGCAGGTGCGCGGCGCATCGCGGTTGTCATGGGCGCAGGCACGCGAGGTGGTGGAAGACGCCTGGCTGGCGCTGGACCATATGCCGGCCACGGCGGTGCGCTCGCTGCTCTAGGCGGCGCAGGCGGAGTGGTCTCCCGCCGTGCACGCCGCCGACACGGGCGTTTCACGGCACCGCGCTGAAGCTGGTCCTCCCCTGGCACACCGGTGAGCGCCCCATGGCCCGCCCGATCTGGACCGGCACCCTTTCCTTCGGTTTGCTCAATGTCCCGGTATCGCTGATGTCGGGCGAGCGCCGTACCGATCTGCAGTTCCGCATGCTTGATTCGCGCGACCGCAAGCCCATCCGCTTCGAACGCGTCAATGCCGATACGGGCGAGGAAGTGCCTTGGAAGGACATCGTCAAGGCCTTCGAGTACGACAAGGGCAGCTATGTGGTGCTGGACGAGGCCGACATCCGTTCGGCCGCGCCGGAAAGCCATGAAACGGTGGAAGTGGAATCGTTCGTCGATGCCGCCCGCATCGACCCGCGCTACTTCGAGAAACCCTACCTGCTGGTACCGGGAAAGAAGGCCGAAAAAGGCTACGTGTTGCTGCGCGAGACACTGCGCAGCACCGGCAAGGTCGGTATCGCCAGGGTAGTGGTACGCACGCGCGAATACCTCTGTGCGGTGATGCCCAACGAGGACGCGCTGGTGCTGATGATCCTGCGTTACCCGCAGGAACTGGTCGACCCGGAGGAGTACAGGCTGCCCACCGGCAGCCTTGCCGATTACAGGATCAGCAGCAGGGAAACGGCCATGGCCGAGCAGCTGATCGAATCCATGGCCGGTGAGTGGGATCCGTCGCAGTACCACGACGAATTCCGCGAGCGCCTGCAGGGCATCCTGACCCGGCGGATCAAGGAAAAAGGCGGCACCACCACGGTGGAAGAGGAGCCGGCACCCCGCGAGGATGCGGCCACCAACGTGGTGGATTTCATGGCGTTGCTGCAGAAGAGCCTGGAGGCCAATACGCGTACGCCAGCGAAAAAGACCACGGGCAGCACGGCCCGGAAGACGCCGCAGAAGCCGGCGAAGACAGCAGCGAAGAAGAGCACAAAACCAGCGAAGAAGGTCGCGAAGAAGGCTGCCACGAAGGCGCCCGCCAAGGCCACGAAGAAGGCCGCGCCGCAGCGCAGGGCAGGCTGAGCGATGTCACTGCACCAGTATCGACGCAAGCGCAGGCTGGGGGCCGGGACGGCCGCCACCCCGGAGCCGGACGACCTGCCAGTGCCGGGCAATCCGGACCGGCGGCCGATCTTCGTGGTGCAGCTGCACCATGCCAGTCATCGCCACTACGACTTCCGGCTGGAGATGGATGGCGTGCTGAAGAGCTGGGCAGTACCGAAAGGGCCTTCGCTGCGGGTGGGCGAAAAGCGCCTGGCGGTGGAAGTGGAGGATCATCCCGTGTCCTACGCGACCTTCGAGGGCGACATCCCCGAAGGCCATTACGGTGCCGGGCACGTGGATGTCTACGATCATGGCACCTGGGCCTGCGATGGCGATCCGCTGCAGGCGCTTGCTGCCGGCAAGCTGGATTTCGTGCTGCGCGGGCAGCGCCTGGGGGGTGGCTGGAAACTGGTGCGCACCGCGTTGAAGGGCCGCCAGCCGCAGTGGCTGCTGATCAAGCGCGACGACGAAGCGGCCCGCGATGCGGAGGCCGATGACCTGCTCGACGATGCTTCCGGCGTGGGCACAGCCGGGTCCGCCAGGGCGAAGAAAACCTCCGGAAAGGCCACCGGCAAGCGCGCTGCGACCGCAGGCGCCGCCCGCACGCGTTCTTCCCGGAAAAACGAAGACCGCTGGCATGCACGCGCGCTGGCACTGGACGGTGCGCGCGATCGGCCCTATCCGCACGAGTTCACACCCCAGCTGACCGATCATCGCGACGCCGCGCCCGGCGGCGGGCAATGGCTGCACGAGATCAAGTGGGATGGTTACCGGCTGCTGGCGGACCTGGCCGACGGGCAGGTGACACTGCGTTCGCGCAACGGACTGGACTGGAGCGGGGATTTCCCGGAAGTCACCCGCGCCATCGCCGCGCTGCAGGTGCAGGACGCGCGCCTGGATGGTGAGCTGGTGGTGCTCGACGCTGACGGCCGCAGTGATTTCGCTGCCCTGCAGCGTGTCATCGAGGGCACGTCGAAGCAGCCGCTGCGTTACCTGGTGTTCGATGTCCCGGGCATGGCCGGCGTGGACATCAGCCAGGCACCCCTGCAGCAACGCAAGGCGCTGCTGAAGCAGCTGCTGGGTGACACGGTCGGTACGCTGGCCTACAGCGACCACGTCATCGGCCACGGTCCGGAGGTCTTCGCGGCCAGCGGCAAGGCGGGCTTTGAAGGCATCGTCAGCAAGCAGGTGGATGCGCCCTACGAGAATCGCCGCGCGCGTTCATGGGTGAAGGTGAAGCACGAGGACAGCGACGAATTCCTGATCGTCGGCCATACACCGCCGAAAGGATCGCGACAGGGGTTCGGTTCGTTGCTGCTGGCCACACCGGAGGGGGGCGGGTTGCGCTACGTGGGCCGTGTCGGCACCGGCTTCGACGACCAGACGCTGCGCGCGTTGACGTCCACGCTGCAGGACATGGGGGTGAAGCAGGCGCCCGTGGACCTGCCTGCCCATGTTCCGTTCCGTGCGTCCAGCGTGCGCTGGGTGCGGCCCGCGCTGGTCGCGGAAATCGCCTTCCGTGGCTGGGGCAAGGAAGGGCTGCTGCGCCAGGCAAGCTTCAAGCGGCTGCGCAGCGACAAATCGGCCGGCGACCTTGGTGCCACGGGTGAAGCCCCGGCACGCGCCGCCACGGCTGCGGCGCCCTCGCGCATGCGCGGCGCCAAGGCAGCGCCCGGACCGGAAGCCACGGCGGGCCTGGAGCTGACGATCAGCCACCCCGAGCGTGTGGTGTATCCGGCATTGAAGTTGACCAAGGGCGATGTCGCGGCGTACTACCGGCAGATGGCGCGCTGGATCCTGCCGGAGATCGCCGGCAGGCCATTGTCGCTGCTGCGCTGTCCGGAGGGTGTCGGCAAGGCCTGCTTCTTCCAGAAGCACCATGGCCAGGGACTGGGCGATGCAGTGCATGCGGTGCCGCTGCGGCAGAAGAGCGGCACCGAAGACTACGTCTACATCGACGATGAAAAGGGCCTGCTGCAACTGGTACAGATGAACACCCTGGAGCTGCATCCCTGGGGTGCCACGGTCGCCGATCCGGAGCATGCCGATCGCCTGGTATTCGACCTGGATCCGGGCGAAGGCATCGGCTGGACGCAGATCAGGGCTGCCGCCCGCGACGTGCGCGACCACCTGCGCCAGACCGGGCTGGAAAGCTTCGTGCGGCTGTCCGGCGGCAAGGGCCTGCACGTGGTGGCACCGCTGCGGCCGGCAGCTCCCTGGGACCAGGCCAAGGCATTCTGCGAAGCGTTCGCCCAGGCCATGGCCGCGCGTGCACCAGACCGCTACGTGGCCACGATGAGCAAGGCCAGGCGCAAGGGCGTGATCTTCATCGACTGGCTGCGCAACGCGCGGGGCGCTACCAGCGTGTGTTCCTGGTCGCTGCGTGCGCGCGAAAGCGCGGGTGTGGCCGTTCCCCTGCGCTGGGACGAGCTGGCGCGCGTCGCCTCGGCCGATGCCTTTCAACTGGACAAGGCGATGGCGCGGGCCAGGCGCCTGAAGCAGGCGCCGTGGGCGGGCATTGAAACGCTGCGTCAGACGTTGCCGGAATTCGACCGCTGACGGCGGTCAGCACCGCGCGCGACAGGCCTGCCGATGCGCAGGCCGACCGCGGCCTGTACCGGCAGCGATGCCAGCAGTGCACCGACGAACCAGCGGGGAAATTCATTGCCCATGTCCCACACCGCCCACAGCGACGCGGCCGTGATCAGCAGGATGACGACCGTGCCGTGCACGGACGGCCACGCAGGCGCGTAGCGGGTGGCAAAGCCGATCGCCGCGATACCGCCCAGCACGGTGAACGTCAGGTCCCAGCCCAGCTGCGTCGCACTGTCGGGATGCAGGCCGATCAGTGCCGGCAGCCAGCTGGCCACCGTGGTCACCAGAGCCAGCGCCAGCAGCGCGCCGAGGAGGGCTAGCAGGGAAAGAAAGGCGGTCTTGAGCAGGGCGGGCATGAGCCCATTGTAGGCTCATGCCCGGCACTCGATGCTCAGCCCGCCAGAGCGGCCGCCGAGCGCGCCAGTTCTTCGATGGCCGCCCAGTCGCGGCTCTGCATCAGTGCTGCGGTCGTCAACCATGAGCCGCCCACGCACAGCACGTTCGGCAGGTGCAGGAACTGCGGTGCGGTCTGCGCGCTGATCCCGCCGGTCGGGCAGAAGCGCACGTCGGTGAACGGTCCGGCCCATGCCGACAGCAGCGGCGCACCGCCGGCCTGGACCGCAGGAAAGAACTTGAACGTATCCAGCCCGTGCTCAAGTCCTTCCATCAGCTCCGAAGACGTGGCCACGCCGGGCAGGAATGGCAGGTCCACGTCGCGTGCGGCGGCATACAGGCGTGCGGTCGCCCCCGGCGATACCGCGAAGCGCCCACCGGCTTCCTTCACCGCCTGCATCTGCGCCGACGTCAGCACCGTGCCCGCACCGATGACGGCATCCGGGACGGCCTCGACCATGGCCTTGATGGCCTCCATCGCCCGCGGCGTGCGCAGGGTGACTTCGATCACCGGCAGGCCGCCGCGGAACAGCGCCTGCGCCACCTGCACGGCGTCATCGACATCATCGGGGGTGAACACCGGGATCACCGGTGCAAGTTTCAGTACCGCACGAACGCGCGGATCAGCGCCGGACATCGAAATGCTCCTCGCCCACCAGGGCCAGTACGTCAGCTTCGCTGACAGGATTGAAATCACCGGGGATGGAATGTTTCAGTCCGCCGGCGGCCAGGCCGAAGCGCACGGTGGCGTCGGCATCCAGACCTTGCATGATGCCATGCAGGATGCCAGCCGCGAATGCATCGCCACCGCCGATGCGATCGACAATGCCCTGCAGCTGGCGGACCGGTGCCTGCGCGCGGGTGCCGTCGCGGCCGATCAGCAGCGCGCCCAAGGCGTGGTGGTCCACGCTCAATGCCTGGCGCTGGGTGCAGGCCATCCACTGCAGGTGTGGAAACGCATCTAATGCCGCAGCCGCTGCGGCTTCGACGCGGGCGACGCCCTCTGCCTCCGCGAACGACCGGCCCAGCACCACCTGCATATCGCGATGGTCGGCGAAGAGGATGTCGGCCTGCGCGAACAGCTCGCGCAGGATCGCCTTCGCATCTCCACCCCACCGCTGCCACAGGCTGGGCCGGAAGTTGCCGTCGAAGGACACCCGCACGCCCAGCGCACGGGCCGCGCGCGCTGCCGCCAGTGCGGCCTGCGCCACGTCCGGGCCGAGCGCAGGGGTGACACCGGAAAGATGCAGCCAGTCCGCACCAGCAAGCAGCGTGGGCCAGTCGTAATCATCGGCGGTGCTCAGTGCGAAGGCGGAATCTGCACGGTCGTAGACCACTTCGCTGGCGCGCTGGACGGCACCGGTCACCAGGAAATACAGGCCCATGCGTGTATCGGCCCGGCGCGCGACTGGGCGGGTATCCACGCCGTGCCGCCGCAGTTCGGCCAGTGCATGCGTGCCGAGCGGGTTGTCGGCTACGGTGCTGACCATCGCCACGTCGTGGCCGAAATGCGCCAGGGACACGCCGACATTGGCTTCCGCACCGCCGACATGCACCTCCAGTCGCGGCGTCTGCAGCAACAGTTCACGCCCCGGTGCCCCCATTCTCAGCAGCAGTTCCCCGAAACACACGATTCGACTCATGAAAGATGTCCTCGTTGCCCGGCCCATCATGGCGCGCCATGCGACGGGACGGATGGGCCGCGCACCCCGCGCGACTCTTGACTATCGGTGTCATTCTAGCCCGATCACCCCTCCCGTCCACCCTGTGGGACAGGCCAAGTCATTGTCCCGCAAGCGTCTCCGGGACATTGCAGATCTGTTGCGGTGCAAGATGCCCGAACATGAAGGTGCTGTTAACGTCGGCTCTGACCAGCGGTGTCATCGCTTTACACCGCGAGCGAAACCAGACCTTTGGGAGAGGGAAAGGCCATGAATTCACGTCACATCCGTAAAAAGACACCGGTTACCATGCTCGCCCTGTCGATCGGCATGGCGCTGGGCGCCACGGCGACCGCCAACGCGCAGCAGGCCGGCAGTGCGACCGATCTGGATACCGTCACCGTCACCGGCTACCGCGCCAGCGTGGAGAAGGCGCTGGACATCAAGCGCGGCGAAGCCGGCGTCGTGGATGCCATCGTCGCCGAGGACATCGGCAAGTTCCCGGACCTCAACCTGGCTGAATCGCTGCAGCGCATTCCCGGGGTGGTGATCACCCGTGAAGCCGGTGAAGGCCGCAGCATCTCCGTGCGTGGCCTCGGCCCGGACTTCACCCGCGTGCGCATCAACGGCATGGAAGCGCTGACAACGGTCGGTTCCGGCGACCAGAGCGGCGGCACCAACCGCGGCCGCGGCTTCGATTTCAACGTGTTCGCCTCCGACCTGTTCTCGCAGCTGGTGGTGCGCAAGACCGCCTCGGCCGATGTCGAGGAAGGTTCACTGGGCGCCACCGTGGACCTGCGCACCGCGCGTCCATTCGACTATGACGGTTTCACCTTTGCCGCCAGCGGCCAGGGCAGCTTCAACGACATGGCCGACAAGGCAGATCCGCGCGTCGCCGCGCTGGTGGCCAACACCTTTGCCGACGGCACCTTCGGCGCTCTGCTGTCGGTGGCCTACTCCGAGCGGCAGGCGCTGGAAGAAGGGTCCAACACTGGCCGCTGGGCCAATGGACCCAGCAACGGCGGGTTCTCGCCGAGCTCGCCGTTCGCCGAAGCCAATGGCGCGAACGTCTTCCACCCGCGCTTCCCGCGCTATGTACAGATGGAACATGAGCAGAAGCGCCTGGGCGTGACCGGCTCGCTGCAGTGGAAGCCGAGCGACCGCACCGAGATCTCGCTGGATACGCTCTACTCGAAGATCGATGCGACGCGCGATGAGAACTACATCGAGGCGATCTCCTTCAGCCGCTCCGGCGCTGGCAAGCCACAGACCATCGTGCGCAACGGCGAGATCCGCGACAACGCGCTGCTGTACGGCGAGTTCGACAATGTCGACATCCGCGCCGAAAACCGCCATGACGAATGGAGCACCGAGTTCAAGCAGGTCAGCCTGAACCTCGACCATCGTTTCAGTGATGCCTTCCAGGTCTCCGGCAGGATCGGCACCTCGCGCTCGGCCCATGAGAATCCGGTGCAGACCACCATCATCATGGACAAGGCCAACGTACAGGGTTACAGCTACGACTATCGCGGCAACCGCAATGCGCCGGTCATCAATTACGGCGTGGACCCCACCGATCCCAATGGCTGGACGCTGGCCGAGATCCGCCTGCGTCCGCAGTACGTGGACAATGACTTCGACACCGGCCAGATCGACTTCAACTGGAACATCAGCCCGGGCTTCCGCCTGAAGGGCGGCGTGCTGGCCAAGAACTACAGCTTCAGCACCACCGAGCTGCGTCGTGCCAGCGAGCTGGCCGTGCCGGAGTTCCCGGGCGGCGGCATGCTGGTGCCATCGGATTACACCCAGCCGGCAGGCCTGAAGGGCATCAACGGTTCGCCGTCGAACTGGGTGGTGCCCAACCTGGGTGCCGTCGCCGATCTGTTCGACATCTACAGCAACAGCGGCACGTTTGCCGTCGCGCCGCGGTTGAACAACAGCCGCAGCGTGGAGGAAGAAGACCGGGGCGCCTACCTGATGGGCGAATTCTCCACCGACCTGGGTTCCATTCCGCTGTCGGGCAACGTCGGCGTGCGCTACGTGCGCACCAAGCAGGAGTCCACCGGCTACGCCACCATCGGCGGCGTGCCGGCGCTCACCACCACCAGCCGCACCTACGATGACACCCTGCCTTCGTTCAACCTGGTCGCCGAAGTAAGCCCGGACTTCCTGATCCGCCTGGGTGCGGCCAAGGTGATGACCCGTCCGGGCCTGGGACACCTGACCCCGGGCGTGACGGTTGCCGTGGCCGGCGGCGCGCGCACGGTATCCGGCGGCAATCCGAACCTGGATCCGATCCGTGCCACCAACGTCGACCTGGGCTTCGAGTGGTACTTCCAGGAAGGTGCGATGCTGGGCCTGGGCGTGTTCTACAAGGACATCGAATCCTTCGTGCAGACCACCCGCGATGTGCGTCCCTACTCGACCAGCGGCCTGCCGGCCAACCTGCTCGATGGCACCGGCGCCACCGTCAACGACGAGTTCACCTTCAGCATCCCGCTCAACACCCCCGGCGGCGAACTGCACGGCGTGGAAGCGAACTACACCCAGCCGTTCACCTTCCTGCCGGGCAAGTGGTCCAACCTGGGTGCGCAGCTGAACTACACCTGGGTGGAATCGAAGATCCAGTACCTCAACGGCCAGGGCCAGCCGGTGATGAAGACCGACCTGACCGGTCTGTCCAAGTCGTCCTGGAACGCCACGCTGTTCTACGAAGGCGAAACCTTCGCAGGCCGCATCTCGGCGACCAACCGCGATGATTACCTGACCCAGGCACCGGGCCAGGAAACCGGCTTCAACCTCGACGGTTATCACGGCATGACCGGTACCACGGTCATCGATGCATCGCTGCGCTACAAGATCAGCGACCAGCTGGAACTGAGCCTGGAAGGCATCAACCTCACCAACGAGGGGTCCGACGAGTGGGTGTATTCGCCGCTCACCGGCCGCCTGCCGCTGCAGTACACCGAGACCGGGCGCCAGTTCCTGCTCGGCGCGCGTTACAAGTTCTGAACCACCACGCGGCGGCGTGCCAGTCACGCCGCCGCAGTCGCACCCGCATTGCTGCTGCGGCGCAAGATGCCTCTGCACAGGGGCTTTGCTACGTTCCGGCGTCCTGCGATGCCGGGCGTGTCCCACGTATGAAGACGCTGCTGGGCAGATGCCTGCCGGGTACCCGGGCCACCTCGTCCTGCCATGACGACCGCTGTCGCATCGGCGTCCCATCGCGTCGAGCCACGCCTGCTGCCCTGCTCCAATGCGTACGTCGCCCGCTGTAGAAAGGAAGGTTCCATGCCGCACCGTTCTTCCCTCGCCGCCCGTCCCATGTGCCGCAATGTGCTGGCTCTGGCGGTCGCCCTGCTGGCCACGCCCGTATCCGCAGCCACCTCGCCCAACCTGCTGTTCCACGTCGATGCCCGGCATGGCCTGGAGGCGGACGTAGCGCACGGTGAAGCGATACCGAACTTCCGCGACAAAGTGGCGGTGGTCGATGACGCCGTGCAGGGCAAGGCGATCCAGTGGGAAGACGATGGCGTGCTGTCGTGGGATGCGCCGGGCAACATCCTGGCGCAGCGCGGTACCCTCGCCTTCGACTGGCGGCCGCGTTACGCACCGGGCGAAGCGCCGTTCGTGATCTTCCGGGTCGGCTATGCCGACCACAGCAGCTGGGACATGGCCTGGCTGCGCATCGACTGGAACGGCCACGGTTTCGATGCGTTCGTCACCGACGCCAACCTGGCGCGCACGCGCGTGTCCTTCCGCATGCCGGATGTACCGCGTCCGGACCAGTGGCTACACCTGGCCTTTGCCTGGGACGAGGACCACGGTGTGCGGTTGTCCGTCGATGGCCGAGAGGTCGCGCGCGCGGAAACCACCGGCGACTACGATGCCGCGCTGGACCAGCTCGGCCTGGCCGGCCGGGTGATGGCTCCCTACCAGGTGCAGAGCCGCTACAAC
>JAEZCF010000162.1 GCA_023430045.1 Pseudomonadota bacterium
GGTAGAGCCGACCCATGGTCGGCTGCCTTTCTTTCATCTCATGTTTCATTCAAACGCAGCCGACCATGGGTCGGCTCTACCGGTGGCCGCACCGGCATGTCATCGGACCACCGCCAGCCCGGGCAAATTCAGCCGTTGCCGTTGCCGTTGCCGTTGCCGTTGCCGTTGCCGCAGGTGCAGGGCGCAGCCCTGCCAGACCCCTCAATACCGCGGCCGGCCGTCTTCCAGCACCTGGCGCAGGAACGGCACCGTGATCCGCCGCTTGGCCGCCAGCGACTCCCGGTCCAGCCAGTCCATCAGCGTGATCAACCCACCCAGCTCGCGGCCGGAGTGCGACAGCAGCCACTCGATCGCCGCCTCGTCGATGGCCAACCCACGACGCAGCGCACGGTCGCGCAGCACCGCCGCCCGGCCCTCTTCGTCCAGTGCCTGCAGCACCACACGCACGCACTGCCCCAACCGCGAACGCAGGTCCGGCACGACCAGCCCCATCTCGCCCGGCGCCTGCTGCGCCGTGTACAGCACCGTCACCCCGGTCGCACGCGCACGGTTGTGGAAATCAAACAGCGCCACTTCGTCGTCGCGATCGCCAGCCACCGCATCCAGCCCATCCAGCGCCACCAGATCACGGTGTTCCAGCCCTTCCAGCGCGTCGCGTACGCGCCCGGACACCGCCGCCAGCGGCACATAGGTCGGCAATCGACCGGCCTGCTCGGCGCTGGAACACGTGGCCAGCGCCTGATGGGTCTTGCCGGTGCCGGTGGCGCCCTGCAGATAGATCCAGTCCTGGCTGGCGCCCACGGCCACCGCGCGCAACTGCGCCAGCGCACCATCGGGCGCACCGATGAAGGTCTCCAGCCGCTCGTCCCGCGGATAGCGCAGGGCCAGCGGCATCTGCGGGACAGCGCTCACTGCGGCTCGGGGCCCTTCTGCGTGGGATCAATGATGAGCGTCGGCTTCTCCACCAGGCCATCCAGCACGATCGCCGACTTCTCGCCGGCATACAGCTCACTGGCGCGATAGCGCTGGTGCGCGTACCGCAGCAGCACGTTGCTCACCGCCGCCATCGGCAGCGCCAGCAGCATGCCGGTGAAACCGAACAACTGGCCACCGGCCATCACCGCGAAGATCACCGCCACCGGGTGCAGGCCGATCTTGTCGCCGACGATGCGCGGCGTCAGCACGTAGCTCTCCAGCAGCTGGCCTGCGGCGAACACGATGCCAACCAGCACCAGCAGCTTGATATCGATGCCCTGTGTCTGCACCAGCGCCGCCAGCACCGCCATCACCAGGCCGGTGGTGGCGCCCAGGTAGGGGATGAAACTGATCAACCCGGCAATCAGGCCGATCAGCAGGCCAAGCTTCAGCCCGACCAGCGACATGCCGGCGGCGTAGAACACGCCGAGCGCGATCATCACCAGGAACTGGCCACGGATGAAGGCGCCCAGCACCTCGTCCGATTCACGCGCCAGCGTGGTGATGGTGACCACCTTGTCGCGCGGAATCAGCGAGGCCACCCGCTCCACCAGCTTGTCCCAGTCACGCAGGAAGTAGAACGCCAGGATCGGCAGCAGCAGCAGGTTGACCACCCAGGTCACCATCGCGAACCCCGAACGCTGCACGTACCCGAAGAACGAGCGCGCCACGCCACCGGCCTGCTGCCAGTGGCTGCGGATCCATTCCATCAGCCGGTCCGGATCCATCCACTGCATTACTTCCAGGCCGGTCTTCTGCTCGAACCAGGGAATACCCGTCTGCAGCACCCAGGCCTGCGCCTGCGGCGCGGTCGCGATGAGCGTGGTGATCTGACGCTCGATCATCGGCACCAGCACCAGCATCATCGCGGTGATCACCAGCACCATCGCCACGAAGACCAGGATCACACCGGTATTGCGCGAACGCCCGGTGGCCTCGATGCGGTCCACCAGCGGGTCGCCCAGCCAGGCCAGCGCCAGCGCCAGCACGAACGGCATCAGGATCGGGGCCAGCAGCCACACCACCCAGCCGATCATCACCGCAACGGCGACGAACTTCAGGCGCCGCAGGAACAGGGCGATTTCCGCCTCTGGAGACAGGATCATCGCAGTCGGTACTCGTTGCTGGCCGGAGCCGGGTTCTGTTCTTCGCCTTCCAGGGTGATCGCCACCGGCGCGACCGGCGCCAGCACGCCGTTGTCGCCCAGCATGCGGTTCAAGCCGGGCAGGCCGGTGGTCATCTCCAGGTCCAGCTCCAGGCGGTCGCCCCGTGCGCGGACCGGCACCACGTTGCGCACCACGGCCACCTCGCGCAGGCCCGCGGCCATGCGCAGATAGTCGTCGGCGCTGCCGATTCCGGTCACCACCACGCGATAGGTACCGGCCTGGCCGGTGGCCGCGCCCGCCTTGGCATAACGCTTCACCAGGGCATCGGCGGCACCGTCGGCACCGGCGGCCATGGCACGCATCGCATTGCCGTCGCGGGTGGTCCATGTGCTCAGTTCACGGCCGTTGTCGACGAACACCCAGTCCGCCGCCCAGCCGCCGTCAGCCCGGTACAGCTTGCCGATCAGCTGCATCGGCGGGGCATAGCGCGACGATGCGCGTGCCACCGCGGCGGTGTCCTGGCGCCAGATCGCACCGACCAGTGCCTGTTCAGCGGTACTGCCCGACGGCAGGCCCAGCTTGTAGCCCCGCTCCACCGCGCGGTCCAGCACCGGGCGCACGGCGTTGGCCTGCTGCACACTGACCAGGCGCGGACCGCTGCCGTCGTCGATGGCCAGCCACAGCACCGGCTTGGGGCGCGGCTGCGGCCAGACCGGCAGGCCCAGCGCGGCCACCATGGCATCCACGTCATCCGGGCGGAAGCGCGCGACGAGCAGGGTGCGGAAGCTCGGCGCACCGCTGGCGGCGGTTCCCTGGTCCTGCTTGTAATCGAAGCTTTCGACGTAATCCTTCGCATTCCGCAGCGACTGCACCACGCCCGGCCGGCTGGTGATGCCACGGTCACCGGACAACTTGGCCAGCACTTCGCCCAGCGCGCGGGCCAGGCCACCGTTGCGGTCGGCCTCGCCCTGACCGCGTACCGGCACCTCCGCTTCGTAGGTGCCACTGGCCCGGGCCACGTCACCTTCGGTGCGCAGACCGCTCTGGGCCAGCACGGCAGTGGGCAGGGACAACGCCAGAAGCATCGTCAGGAACACGGTCCGAAGGGGGCTGCGGGGCATCTGGACTTCCATTGGCTCGACGTATCCGGGGAGATTGTTGCTCGAACAGGGGCTTTACGCCAACGTGGCCTGTTAAAATCGTCCGTTCACCCAGCCAGCGCCGACGCCCGTGACCAACAGCCCGTCTTCCGCCCCTACGCCCCTCACCTACCGCGATGCGGGGGTCGACATCGATGCCGGCAACGAGCTCGTCGAGCGCATCAAGCCGCTGGTCAAGCGCAGTTTCCGCCCGGAAGTGATGGGCGGCCTCGGCGGTTTCGGCGCCCTGTTCGACCTGTCCGGCAAGTATCGCGAACCGGTGCTGGTGTCCGGCACAGACGGCGTGGGCACCAAGCTGAAGCTGGCCCAGCAGCTGGGCCGCCATGACACCATCGGCATCGACCTGGTGGCCATGTGCGTGAACGACGTCCTGGTCCAGGGCGCCGAACCGCTGTTCTTCCTGGATTATTTCGCCACCGGCAAGCTGGACATCGACACCGCCGCGGCGGTCGTTGGCGGCATCGCCAATGGCTGCACCGAGGCCGGCTGCGCGCTGATCGGCGGCGAGACCGCGGAAATGCCGGACATGTACGCCCCGGGCGAATACGACCTGGCCGGTTTCACCGTCGCAGCGGTGGAAAAAAGCGAACTGAAGGATGGCGCGGCGGTCGCTGAAGGCGACGTGCTGATCGGCATCGCGTCTTCCGGTCCACATTCCAACGGCTATTCGCTGGTGCGCCGCATCTACGACCGCACCGGCCAGCCGGCGGAACTGGAACTGGACGGCGGCGTGAAGCTGGTGGACGCGCTGATGGCGCCAACCCGCCTGTACGTCAAGCCCGTCCTGGCGCTGCTGAAGTCCCACGGCGCCGACATCCACGGCATGGCACACGTCACCGGCGGCGGCCTGACCGAGAACATCATCCGCGTGGTGCCCGACGGCCTCGGCCTGGACATCGACGCTTCCAGCTGGACCCTGCCGCCGGTATTCCAGTGGCTGCAGCGCGAGGGCGCGGTGGCCGATGCGGAAATGTGGCGGACGTTCAATTGCGGCATCGGCTTCGTGCTGATCGTGCCGGCGCAACAGGCGACAGCCGTGGGCGAAGCAGTGACCGCGCAGGGCCTGGAGCACTGGACCATCGGCAAGGTGGTCGCCGCTGCCGAAGGCAGCGAGCGCGTGCGTATCGGCTGAGGCAATGCCTGCATTGACCTACCGCACGCACCTGCGGCATCCACGCGGAGTGGCCGCCGCATGAGCGTGCGCATCGCGGTGCTGGCCTCGGGCCGGGGCAGCAACCTGCAGGCCATTCTGGATGCCATCGGCGACAGCCGGCTGCCCGCCGAGGTGGTCGGCGTGTTCTCCGACCGCACCGATGCCGCCGCGCTGCAACGCGTGCCCGCACCACGCCGGTGGGCCGCTGCGCCTCGCGATTTCACCGACCGCGCCGCCTTCGATGCCGCGCTGGGCGATGCCATCGCCGCCACCACGCCGGACTGGATCATCTGCGCCGGCTACATGCGCATTCTCGGTCCGGCATTCGTGGCCCGCTTCGAAGGACGGCTGGTCAACATCCATCCGTCGCTGCTGCCGCTGTACAAGGGCCTGCATACCCATGCCCGGGCATTGCAGGCCGGCGACGCCGAACACGGGGCCAGCGTCCACTTCGTCGTTCCTGAACTGGATGCCGGTACCGTACTGGCACAGGCACGCGTGCCGGTGCAGGCCGGTGACGACGCCGAAACCCTGGCACAGCGCGTGCTTGGTGTGGAACACCCGCTGCTGATCGCCAGCCTGACGCTGCTGGCAAGCGGCCGCGTAGCTGAACGGGACGGTCAGGTCGAGCTCGACGGCCACCCCTTGCGGCGTCCGCTGCTGCTGGATTCAGCCGGAACGCTGCATCGTTGAGCTGCTGAACACGCGCCGCTGACTCCGGCGCTGGCATCCTTCCCCTTCCTTTCCGCCACCCTCCGGTATGAAGAAGACGCTGCTGCCACGTCCCGTGCTGATGCTGTCCGCCCTGTTCTGCCTGGCGCTGCCTGCGGCTGCCCGACAGGATCCGGCGACCGCAGCGGACGCCGCTGCGCCGGTACCGGCATTGGCCGCGATGGCCTGGGAACCGCCTGCCCTGGAGCCCTTCACCGCCACCTACCAGGCGTTCTACAAGGGCAAGGAAGCCGGCGATGCCACCATGCGCGTCAGCCATGCGGGCGGCACGCAGTGGCGTGTCGACATGCAGGTGGTTGGCCGCCGTGGGTTCGCCAGCGTGCTGGGCTTGAACCTGGAGCAGAGCACGGTGTTCGAAAACCGCGACGGCCAGTACGTGCCGCTGAGCCAGAGCACTGTGCGCAAGGGCCTGTTCCTGGGCAAGACGGTCACCGGCACCTACAACTGGCAGGCGGGGACCGCGCAATGGACCGGCGACCTCAAGAAGGAACGCACCCGGCCCATTCCGCTGCAGCCCGGCGACCAGAGCGCGTTGCTGCTGAACCTGGCCATCATGCGCGATGCCCGTCCCGGCAGCGTGCTGCATTACCGCTACGTCGATGTCGGCCGGGTGCGCCAGCACGATTACCAGGCCGCGCCGGAAACCGCGAACGTACAGGTCGGCGACCTGTCCTACGAAGCATTGCGCGTCTACCGCACCAATGGCGGCAATGACGAAACCACCCTCTGGATCGCCAACGGCGTGCCCACGCCGGTGCGCATCCTGCAACGCGAAGACGGCGAAGACCGCATCGACCTGCGCCTGATCGAATACCAAGGAGTCTGAAGATGACCACATTCCAACGCCCGTTGACCTGGATCGCCGCCGCCGCACTGTCGGTGGCCAGCCTGCCGGCCATGGCCCTGCAGCCGTTCAAGGCCGATTACCTGGCCAGCTACATGGGCATGCAGGCCAACGGCACCATGACCCTGGCCAGCGAAGGCGCGGGCAAATGGCGCTACAGCCTGAAGGTGAAGAACCAGCTGGCGGACCTGAGCCAGAGCACTGTGTTCGAGGAAGCCGACGGCCGCCTGCGCCCGCTGAACAGCCAGGACAGTTCCGTGCTGCTGGTGAAGAAGCGCAACGTGCAGGCCAACTACAACTGGACCAGCAAGCAGGCTACGTGGAAGGGCGACATCAAGCCGGACCGTGCCGGGCCGGTGGCGCTGAAGGCCGGCGACATGGACGCGCTGCTGATCAATCTTGCCATCGCCCGTGATCTGGCGGCCGGCAAGCCGCTGAGCTATCGCATGGTCGACGAAGGCCGCATCAAGCCGATGGCCTACAAGGTGGTGGGCAAGGAAGCGGTAACCGTGAGCGGCAAGCGCTACGAGGCAACCAAGGTGTCACGCGTGGATGGCAACAAGGAACTGATCGCGTGGATCGTGCCGGAGTTTCCGGTGCCGGCGCGCCTGCTGCAACGCGAAAGCGGCAAGGACGCGCTGGACCTGACCATCAAGGCGTTGAACTGATTGGCGGGTGATGGCTGGCCCTGGTGGTGATGGCCGCTTCTGGTGGTGAGGGCTGCTTCTGGTGGGTGACGACCGTTGGTCGTCACCTGGTGTCCCGGCAAAGAGCGTGACGACCAGCGGTCGTCACCTACCACCAACTACCCACCTGCTGCGTCATTCGGCCTTGAACACGGTCCGGCAATCCACGCGGATCTGCTCGCCGGTGCTGCGCCACACGAACGTGCGGCACTCGCGGTTGCCTTCCTTGCTGTCGCTGACGCCCACCGCATGGAACGACTGCAGGATCTCCTCGCGGGTCACCGTGCCATCGCCGTTCCAGTCCATGTCCTTCTGCTCGATGCCGCGTGTCACCGCGATGCCAGCGAACCACGCGTAGCCCAGCCAGGCCAGTACGATCAGCACCAGCACCAGCAGTGCCTTGCGGCGGCGGGTGAACCGGCCGCGCAGGATCATGACACCCGCCGGATGGTGGCGCCGAGCGAAGACAGCTTCTCTTCGATGTTCTCGTAGCCACGGTCGAGGTGGTAGATGCGATCAATGGTGGTATCGCCATCAGCCATCAGCCCGGCCAGGATCAGCGACGCCGACGCGCGCAGGTCGGTCGCCATCACCGGCGCACCGCTCAGCCGTTCGGCGCCCCGCACGATCGCCGTATGCCCTTCCACCTGGATGTCCGCGCCAACACGCAGCAGTTCGTTGACGTGCATGAAACGGTTCTCAAAGATCGTTTCGTTGATCACGCCCACGCCATCGGCCACGCAGTTGAGCGCCATGAACTGCGCCTGCATGTCGGTCGGGAACGCCGGATACGGCGCGGTGGTCAGGTTGACCGCCTTCGGCCGCTTGCCGTGCATGTCCAGGGTGATGCTGCTTTCGCTGGTCTCGATGCTGGCACCGGCTTCCACCAGCTTGGCCAGCACGGCTTCCATCGTGTCCGGGCGTGCGCGGTTCACTGTCACCCGGCCGCCGGTCATCGCTGCGGCCACCAGGAAGGTGCCGGTCTCGATGCGGTCCGGCAACACTTCATGGCGCCCACCGCCCAGCCGTTCCACGCCTTCGATCACCAGCCGGGCGGTGCCCAGGCCTTCGATTTTCGCGCCCAGCGCCATCAGGCAGTGCGCCAGGTCGGTTACTTCCGGCTCCATCGCGCAGTTGTCCAGCACGGTGGTGCCTTCGGCCAGCACGGCGGCCATCAGCACGTTCTCGGTACCGGTCACGCTGACCATGTCGAAGGTGAAGTGGCCGCCCTTCAGGCGCTGCGCGGTGGCCTTGATGAAGCCGTTTTCCACGACGATGTCCGCACCCAGCGCCTGCAGGCCCTTGATGTGCTGGTCCACCGGACGCGAGCCGATGGCGCAGCCACCCGGCAGCGACACTTCCGCCGCGCCGAAGCGCGCCAGCAGCGGCCCCAGCACCAGGATCGAGGCGCGCATGGTGCGCACCAGTTCATACGGCGCCACATGCTGGTCCACCGGGCGCGGGTCCACCACGATCGCGCTGCCGCGCGACAGCGTGCCCTGGTCGATGGTGACCTTGGCACCCAGTTCGCCGAGCAGTTTCACCGTGGTGATCACATCGTGCAGGTGCGGCACATTGGTGATTTCCACCGGCTCATCGGCCAGCAGGGTCGCGCAGAGGATGGGCAGGACGGCGTTCTTGGCGCCGGAGATGCTTACTTCACCGTGCAGCGCGTTGCCGCCGGTCACAACGATCTTGGCCATGTATCAGGGTCTTTTCGCAGTTCAGCCGGCTTCGGCCGGGGTCACGGTCTTCAGCGCCAGCGCGTGGATCGCGCCGCCCATCAGATCGCCGAGGGTGGCATACACCAGGCGGTGGCGGGCCAATGGCAGCTTGCCGGCGAAGGCGTCGCAGACCACGGTCGCTTCGAAATGCACGCCATCGTCGCCGCGCACGTCGGCACGCGCGCCGGGCAGGCCGGTTTCGATCAGGTTGCGGATGGTGTCAGCGTCCAACGGGCTTTCCTAATAAAATGTCCGCACATTCTACTCCGCTGCGTGGCGCCCGCATGGTCGATCCCAACCTGTCTTCCCCTCCTGCCGGCGCACCCGGCCAGGCCGAGGCCCTGATCGCCAGCGGCAAGCGCGTGTTCGAGATTGAACGACAGGCGCTGGACGCGGTCGCCGAGCGGCTGGGAGGCGCCTTCCAGCAGGCATGCCAGCACATCCTGGCCAGCCGCGGCCGCGTGGTGGCCACCGGCATGGGCAAGTCCGGGCACGTGGCCCGCAAGATTGCCGCCACCCTGGCATCCACCGGCACGCCGGCGTTCTACGTACATCCCGGCGAAGCGGGCCACGGCGACCTGGGCATGATCACCGAAGCCGATGTGGTGCTGGCGCTGTCCTATTCCGGCGAATCGGACGAAGTGCTGACGCTGCTGCCGGTGCTGAAGCGCCAGGGCAACGTGCTGATCTCCATGACCGGTCGCCCGCAGTCCAGCCTGGCCACCGCGGCCGATGTGCATCTGGATGTCAGCGTGCCCGCCGAGGCCTGCCCGTTGGCGCTTGCCCCCACCTCCAGCACCACCGCTTCGCTGGCGATGGGCGACGCGCTGGCGGTCGCGCTGCTGGACGCGCGTGGCTTCACCGCCGACGATTTCGCCCGCTCGCACCCCGCTGGCAGCCTCGGCCGCCGCCTGCTGCTGCACATCACCGACGTCATGCACAGCGGCGATGACCTGCCCCGGGTGGACGCTGGCGCCAGCCTCAGCCAGGCGCTGGTGGAGATGAGCCGCAAACGGCTGGGCATGACCGCGGTGGTGGATGCGGACGGCGTGCTGATCGGGCTGTTCACCGATGGCGACCTGCGCCGCGCGCTGGACAGCGACCTGGACGTACGCAGCGCGAAGATCGCCGATGTGATGACCCGCAACCCGCGCACCATCGGCGCTGACCAGCTGGCCGTGGAGGCCGCACGGGTAATGGAAACCCAGCAGATCAACGGCCTGATCGTCGTCGATGGCGCCGGCCGGGCCGTCGGCGCGCTGAACATTCATGACCTGTTGCGGGCGCGGGTGGTTTAACCGAACACTGTCCGTCCCCATTCATCCCCGACAGCCGAGAATCGACATTCTGATGCCCTGGTCGCCCCTGCCCGCCTTCCCTGCCCACCTGCATGCCGCTGCGGCGCGCATCCGCATGGTCTGTTTCGATGTGGACGGCACCCTCACCGACGGTCGGCTTTACTACGATCGTGAAGGCAACGAGAGCAAGGCGTATTTCGTGCAGGATGGCCTGGGACTGAAACTGCTGCAGCGGCACGGGATCCATCCGGTGCTGATCACCGCGCGAAACAGCCAGTCCGCGCTGAAGCGCGGGGCTGACCTCGGCATCGACACGCAGATCGCGGTGGGCGACAAGCTGGCGAGCGTGCAGGCACTGTGTGCCGCGCATGGCATCACCCTGGACGAGGTGGCCTTCATGGGCGACGACCTGCCTGATCTGGCGCCGCTGTGCCGTGTCGGCCTGGCCGTGGCGCCGGCCAACGCGCATCCATGGATCGCCGAGCGTGTGCACTGGCGGACCCGCGCCGAAGGTGGACGTGGCGCGGCCCGTGAGCTGTGCGACGTGCTGCTGGCCGCGCAGGGCCATGTGGATGCCGTACTGGCGGAGTTCGGCGCATGAACTGGCGCACGCTGGTCGGCGGGGTGCTGCTGGTCGTGGCCGTGCTCAGCGGCTGGTCGCTGCTGCGCAACCGCGACAAGGGACCGCAGGCCATCGTCGACGATGGCAGCGTGGACTACGTGTTGCACGATTTCCAGATTGTCGCGCTGGACGATGAAGGACGCGAATCCACCACCCTGCGAGCGCCGCGACTGGAACGCACGCGCGCGGACCAGACGCTCAACATCGCCACACCGGTCTTCGAGATGCCCGACAAGGACGGCAACCACTGGACGCTGCGCAGCGACACCGGCTGGGTCAGCGCCAAGGGCGACGAATTGAAGCTGCGTGGCAACGTCAACGGCGACAGCCCGACCGTGGGCACGACGCCGCCGACCACCTTCCGCACCACCCACCTGGATGTGTTCCCCAAGGAGGACAAGGCCCGCACCGATGCGCTGGTGACCATGACCCGGCCGGGAATGGAGCAGAGCGGCGTGGGATTCGAGGTGGATTCCAGGAACAACACGTATCATTTCCTGAGCCAGTCCAAGGGCCGCTACACGCCCCGGCGCTGACCCATCGCGGTGCCCCACCTGTCGACGCGCCCACGGGCGCCGGCGCGGGCGGGATCGCAGGCAACGGCGCCGGCCTTCGGCGCCCTCCCTTTCCGTCTGGGCCTCCAGGCGACCCACTCCGGCAGAACGGACAAGATGAAGACTCCCCTCGCAGCCCTTTTCGTGCTCAGCCTTCTGGTCCCCGCCTTCGCCGCCAGCGCGAAGTCTTCCGACCGCAACCAGCCGATGACCATCGACGCCGGCTCCCAGTCCGGCACCCTGGCCGGTGATGGCAAGACCGTGCTTTCGCAGGGCGTGGTTATCACCCAGGGCAGCCTGGACCTGCGCGCCAACGATGCCGAGATCCACATCAAGGATGGCGAAGCCGTCCGTGCCATCTTCACCGGCAAGCAGGCGAAGATGAAACAGCAGATGGACGATGGCACCTGGATGGACGCCACGGCCGACCGCATCGACTACGACATCACCGGTGAAATCATCACCCTGACCGGCAACTACAAGGTCACCAGCGCGCGCGGCACCAATGCCGGCCAGCGCATGGTCTACAACACCCGCAGCGGCGAAATGAACAGCGGCGGCGACGGCAGCCGCGTACGCACCGTCATCCAGCCGAAGAACAAGGCACCGGCAACGCAGCCGGCGGCCCAGCCTGCCGCACGCCCGGCGAACCAGGGGAGCGGCAAGTAATGCTCGTCGCCAAGGGCCTGCGCAAGAGCTACAAGCAGCGCGAAGTGGTCAAGGACTTCGGCCTGACCCTGGAAGCCGGTGAAGTGGTCGGCCTGCTGGGACCGAACGGTGCCGGCAAGACCACCTGTTTCTACATGATCGTGGGCCTGGTGGCCGCCGACGCCGGCAGCATCGTTCTGGATGGCAAGGACATCACCAGCGACCCGATGTATACCCGTGCCAAACAGGGCGTGGGCTACCTGCCGCAGGAACCGTCGGTATTCCGCAAGCTCACCGTGGCCGACAACATCCGCCTGGTGCTGGAGCTGCGCGAAGACCTGGACCGCGCCGGACGCGAGCGCGAACTGGCCAGCCTGCTCGACGAACTGCAGCTGGGGCATGTCTCCGAACAGCTCGGTGCCAGCCTGTCCGGCGGTGAACGCCGTCGCTGCGAGATCGCCCGTGCGCTGGCCGCGCAGCCGCGCCTGATCCTGCTGGATGAGCCGTTCGCCGGCGTGGATCCCATCTCGGTCGGCGAGATCCAGCGCATCGTGACCCATCTCAAGCAGCGCGGCATCGGTGTGCTGATCACCGACCACAACGTCCGCGAGACCTTGGGAATCTGCGACCGTGCGTATATCCTCGCCGAGGGTACGGTGCTCGCCCAGGGCGCGCCCGCGGACCTGCTGGACAACGCAGACGTCCGCCGCGTCTACCTTGGGGATTCCTTCAAGCTGTAAGGACGGCCGCCGAACCCTTCTTCCCCAGTTCGGCGGTGGCATGAAAACGCGGTTGCAGACATCGATGGGGCAGCACCTGGTCATGACGCCGCAGTTGCGCCAGGCCATCAGGCTCCTGCAGATGTCCACCACCGAGCTGGATGCGGAAATCGCCGAAGCGGTGGAGAGCAACCCGTTGCTGGACTGGGCCGAAGAAGCGGACGCTTCGCCGATGCCGGGCACGGATACCGCGCCGTCCTCCGCTGCCGACACCAACGGAAGCGATCACGACGGCGAACCGCAGGATGCGTCCGGGCCAGCAGGCAGCGACGACTGGGCGCCCTCCGAAGTGGACTGGCGCAATCCCGGCAGCAGCGGTTCCTTCGATGATGACGATGCCGGCAGCGCTGCCGAGCGCGTCGCCGAAACCGAAACCCTGGCCGACCACCTGCTGTGGCAACTGCACCTGTCGCCACTGTCCGCGCGCGACCGGAGCATCGGCGCAGCCCTGATCGATGCCCTGGATGATCATGGCTACCTGCGCGAACCGCTGGCGGACATCGCTGCGACCCTGCTGCCGGACGTGCATGCAGGGGAAGACGAAATCCTTACCGTGCTGCACCAGATCCAGCGTTTCGATCCGGTGGGCGTCGGCGCGCGCGACCTTGGCGAATGCCTGCTGCTGCAGCTGGACACCCTGCCGCCGGATACCGCTGGGCTGGCGCTGGCACGGCAGATCGCTGCCGGTCCGCTGGAGAAGCTGCCGCGCAGCGGCGTAAATGGCGTCGCCCAGGAGCTCAGACAGCCCCTGCAGGAGGTGGAAACCGCGGTCGCGCTGCTGCGCTCGCTGGATCCGCGTCCGGGCAGCCAGATCGCGCCGTTGTCCCAGGACACCTATGTGGTGCCGGACGTGGTCGTCTGGCGCCAGAACGGCGTCTGGCGAGCCGCGCTGGCCAGCCATGCGGGACCGAAGGTGGTCATCCACCGCGGCTACGAGCAGATGATCCGTCGCTGCGGCGAAGCCGATGCCGGCTACCTGAAAGCCCACCTGCAGGAAGCGCGCTGGCTGCTCAAGGGGCTGGAGGCACGGGGAGAAACCCTGCTGCGGGTGGTTGGCAGCCTGCTCCAGCATCAGGCCGGCTTCCTGGAATTCGGTGCCCAGGCGCTGCGCCCACTGACCCTGCGCGGCATCGCCGGCGAACTGGGCCTGCACGAATCCACGGTGTCACGGGCCATCGCCCGCAAGCACGTGCGCACGCCACGCGGCACCCTGCCGCTGCGCGCGTTCTTCGCATCGGGCATCGACACCGAAAGCGGCGGCGAGGCATCCAGCACCGCCATCCAGGCCATGATCCGCCGGCTCATCGACGACGAGAATCCACGCAAGCCGCTTTCTGACGCCAAGCTTGCTGACCTGTTGAAGACATCGGGTATTCCGGTGGCGCGGCGGACCGTAGCGAAGTATCGTGAAGCCATGAACATTTCCGCTTCCCACGAGAGAGTCAGGATCGCTTGACGCGTACCGCAGTGGCGGAGAGGTTCATTGGCAAATCCGAATAAAGGAGAAACCCGATGCGCATTGAAACGTTTGGCAAAGATGTCGAAGTCACCCCTGCCCTGCAGGACTACGTGGAAACGAAGCTTTCACGTGCGGGCAAGCACTTCGGGGAACATTGCGAAACTCGGGTCACGCTGAAACTGCAGAACAAGAACGAACACCACGTCGACGCCACCGCCAACATTCCCGGGCATACCCTGCATGCGGAGGCCACCGGCCAGACGATGTACGCGGCCATCGACATCCTGGCCGACAAGCTGGATCGTCTGCTGACCGCGGAGAAGGAAAAGAAGACGCAGAAGAAACAGGCCCACGTACCGCTCCCGGTGGGCGACAATGCGGGCTGATGCCTTCGTTCTTCCGCTGACATGCCCTTGACCGATCTGATGGCGGCCGTGCAGACCCAGGTCTGCACGGCAACCGACCGCGACAGCGTGCTGCTGACCGCCGCCCAGCTGCTGGCCTGCCGCCAGGCCAACGCCGCCGAGATCCATCACAACCTGTGCGAACGCGAGACGCTGGGCAGCACCGCCATCGGCCATGGCGTGGCCATTCCCCACGGCCGCGCGCCTGCGCTGGAACGACCGCGCGGCGCCCTGCTCAAGCTGGAAAGGCCGGTGGATTTCGGCGGCGATGAGCCCGTCGACCTGGTCTTTGCCATCGCTGTTCCCTCCCATTACACGCACCAGCATCTGATGCTGTTGTCCGAACTGGCCGAACTGTTTTCCGAACCGGCCATCCGCCAGGCGCTGCGCGATGCGCCGGATGCCGAAGCCCTGCGCACCATCATCGATTTTCCGCCACCGGCGAGCGCCGCATGAATACCAGCATCACCGCCCGCGAACTGTTCGACCAGCAGCGCGACCGTCTGGCCCTGCGCTGGGTGGCCGGACAGAAGGGCGAAAAGCGCGAGCTGGAGGCCGGCAACACCATGTCGCGCCGGCCGTCGCTGGCGGGATATCTCAACGCCATCTATCCGAACAAGGTGCAGATACTCGGCACCGAGGAGCTGACCTGGCTGGATTCACTGGATTCCCGGCAGCGCTGGGAAACCATCGAACGGATCATGCAGTCGCACCCGCTGGCACTCGTGATCACCCGTAACCAGCCCTGCCCGGAAGACCTGCGCGCGGCCGCCGACGAATCGCAGACGCCGCTGTGGCTGTCGCCCAAGCGCGGGCATGAACTGCTCAACCACCTGTCCTACCATCTGGCGCGCACGCTGGCGCCGCGGGTGATCCTGCATGGCGTGTTCATGGAGATCTATTCCATCGGCGTGCTGATCACCGGCGAAGCGGGTTCGGGCAAGAGCGAGCTGGCCCTGGAACTGCTCAGCCGCGGCTACCGGCTGGTGGCCGACGATGCACCGGAGTTCACCCAGATCGCGCCGGACGTGCTGGATGGCACCTGCCCGGAGCTGCTGCAGGACCTGCTGGAAGTGCGCGGCCTGGGCGTGTTGAACGTACGCGAGATGTTCGGTGACACCGCTGTAAAGAAGAACAAGTATCTTCGCCTGATCGTTCACCTGACCAAGCCGATGACCGAACCGAGTGCCTATGGCTACGAACGCCTGACCGGGGATTCCGGTACCCGCCATGTGCTGGACCTGGACGTGCCGCTGATCACCCTGCCGGTGATGCCCGGGCGCAACCTGTCGGTGCTGACCGAAGCGGCCACGCGCCTGCACATTCTGCGTACCAAGGGCATCGATCCGGCGGCGATGTTCATTGCCCGTCACAGCAACCTGCTGGAACGCCGCACGCCGTGAGCCGCCGCCTGGCAGGTGGCGCCCGGTGCAGTACTCCACTCCGGTGGGGGCCTCCGCTGGTGGGTAATATCCCCAGGTGGGGTGACATCCCCGGTGGTGACATCCCCGCCTGGTCGATGACATCCCCGGTGGTGACATCTTCCGGTGGATGACATCTTCCGGTGAATGATATCCCCCCTGGTGGGTGACATCCCCCCTGGTG
>JAEZCF010000171.1 GCA_023430045.1 Pseudomonadota bacterium
GCTCTTGCTCTTGCTCTTGCTCTTGCCTTTGCCGTTGCCGTTGCCGTTGCCGTTGCTTCGGCAGGTGCCGGGCGCAGCCCGGCCAACCCTCATCCCCCCAGTCGTGCGAGAACCGCCTCGGTGGCCTGCGCGGTCGATACCGCTTCGCCCTTCGCCGCCAGGTCGGCGGTGAACACCCCCGCGTCCAGCGCCGCATGCACCGCCGCCTCCACCGCGTCGGCCTCGGCGTCCAGCCCCAGCGAATGGCGCAGCAGCATCGCCGCGCTGAAGATCGTCGCGTACGGATTGGCGATGCCCTTGCCGGCGATGTCCGGCGCCGAACCATGGATGGGTTCGTAGATGCCCACCGCACCCGGCTCGCCCAGGGACGCAGAAGGAAGCAGGCCGAGGGAACCGGCCAGCATCGAGGCCTCGTCGGTGAGAATGTCGCCGAACATGTTCTCCGTCACGATCACGTCGTACTCGCGCGGCTTGGCCAGCAGATGCATGGCCATCGAATCGACCAGCTGATGTTCCAGCGCGACGTCCGGAAACTCCTCGCGGCCGATGCGCGCGGCCACGTCACGCCACAGACGTGAGGTTTCCAGCACGTTGGCCTTGTCCACCGAAGTGACCTTTCCGCGACGCTGCCGTGCCAGGCGGAAGGCACTGCGCAGCACCCGTTCGATCTCGGCCACGGTGTAGCGGCACAGGTCGCTGGCGCTGTCGGCATCGCGGGTCTTGTCGCCGAAGTAGATGCCACCGGTCAGTTCGCGCACCACCACGAAGTCCACGCCGTGCAACAGCTCGGCCTTGATCGGCGATGCGTGCAGTGCGGCTTCGTGGGTACGCACCGGCCGCAGGTTGGCATACAGGCCCAGCGCCTTGCGGATCGCCAGCAGGCCCTGTTCCGGGCGCACACTGGCGTTCGGATCAGACCACTTCGGGCCACCCACGGCACCCAGCAGCACGGCATCGGCGGCCTGGCAGGCCACCCGCGTCGATGCCGGCAGCGGCTCGCCGTGGCGGTCGATGGCGATGCCACCGATATCGTGCTCGCTGAAGGTGAAGCTGTGGTTGAAGCGTTCGGCCACGGCGTCCAGAACGGCGACCGCGGCGGCGGCCACTTCCGGGCCGATGCCATCACCAGGCAGTACAACGATCTCAGCGTGCATGCTCACTCTCGTAACGTTCGATTTCAGGGACACGGCCCAACAGGTAACCCAACTGGTCGACGCCTTCCAGCAGACAGGTCCGCGAGAAGCCGTCCAGGGGGAAGGAGTAGACGCGGCCATCGGGCGTGCGCAGTTCGCGCGTGGCCACGTCGATGGTCAGTTCATCATCCGGGCGCTGCATCAGCGCCTGCACGTCGGCTTCGTCCAGCACGATCGGCAGCAGGCCGTTCTTCAGCGAATTGCCCCGGAAGATGTCGGCGATCTCGCTGCTGACGATGGCACGCAGGCCCAGGTCGGCCAGCGCCCAGGGCGCATGTTCGCGCGATGATCCGCAGCCGAAGTTGCGCCCGGCCAGCAGGATGCTGCGCCCGGCGTTGTGCGGCTGGTTGAAGGCGAAGTCGGTCACCGGCGAGCCATCGGCCTGCCAGCGCCAGTCGTTGAACGCGTTGCGGCCCAGGCCGGCACGCTCGGTGGTGGACAGGAAACGTGCCGGAATGATCTGGTCGGTATCGATGTTGGTCTGGCGCAGCACCACGCTGGCCGAGCTCAGGGTACGGAAGCCAGCCATCACGCCACCTCCTGTGCGAACAGTTCGCGGGTATCGGCAACCCGCCCGTTCACCGCTGCCCATGCGGCGCTCATCGGCGAGGCCAGCAGCGTGCGCGAGCCGGGGCCCTGGCGGCCTTCGAAATTGCGGTTGCTGGTGCTCACGGCCAGTTGGCCCGGTGCGACAAGGTCACCGTTCATGGCGATGCACATCGAGCATCCCGGCTCACGCCATTCGGCACCGGCCGCGCGCACGATCTCATGGATACCCTCGGCCTCGGCCTGGCGCTTGACGATTTCCGAGCCGGGCACCACCAGCATGCGCACGCGTTCGGCAACGCGACGACCGCGCAGTACCTGTGCCACTTCTCGCATGTCGCTCAGGCGGCCGTTGGTGCAGGAGCCGACGAACACCACGTCCACCGGCGTACCGGCCAGGGCCTGTCCCGCCTGGAAATGCATGTAGTCCAGGCCCTTCTGCGCGGCGGCATCGTTGGCAGCAGGAATGGGCGTATCCACGGCGATGGCGGTGCCCGGATGGGTGCCCCAGGTCAGGGTCGGGCGGATGTCGGCGGCATCGATATGCACCTCGCTGTCGAAGCGTGCGCCGTCGTCGCTGCGCAGCTGCGTCCAGCGGGTAACGGCGGACGCGAAGTCGGCACCCTTCGGCCCACGCGGCGTGCTTGCCACCCAGTCGAAGGTGACCTGGTCCGGCGCCACCATGCCGGCGCGCGCACCGGCTTCGATCGACATGTTGCACAGGGTCATGCGCTGTTCCATGTCCATCGCGGCTATCGTGCTGCCGCGGAACTCGATCACGTGGCCGGTGCCGCCGTTGACGCCGATCACGCCGATGATGTGCAGGACCACGTCCTTGGCACCGACGCCGGGGGCCAGCAGGCCGTCAACGGTGATTGCCAGGGTCTTCGCCTTGCGCTGCAGCAGGCACTGCGTGGCCAGCACGTGGCCGACTTCGCTGGTGCCGATGCCGAAGGCCAGGGAGCCGAACGCGCCGTGGGTGGAGGTGTGGCTGTCGCCGCAGACGATGGTCATGCCGGGCTGGGTGAAGCCCTGTTCCGGTGCGATGACGTGGACGATGCCGCGGTTGTCCGAGGCCATGTCGAACAGTTCGATGCCGTGCTCGGCACAGTTGCGGGCCAGCATGGCGACCTGCGCTTCAGAGGCAGCGCTGGCGTAGGGCAGCGTGCCGTCGGCGGCGGCCGGCAGGGTCGGTGTGGAGTGGTCCATCGTCCCCTTGGTCCGATCCGGGCGGCGTGGCTTCAGGCCGCGCTCGCGCAGTTCGGTGAAGGCCTGGGGCGAGGTCACTTCATGGATCAGGTGCAGGTCGATATACAGCACGGCGGGGGCGCTGTCGGTTTCTGGAACCACCACGTGGGCGTCCCACAGTTTGTCGTACAGGGTGCGGGGTGCGGAAGTCATGCGTATGCCTGGCGGAAGTACGAAGGTGCGGACATCAGGAAAGATAGCGAAAAGGTCAAGTCAGCGGCGGCGTGCGAGTACCCGCAGCCGCACGTAGTCGGCCAGCGGCTGGCCGGCGGCATTGCGCGGCAGCTCGGCCAGCAATGTGGCAGCGGCCTCGCGCACGGTGGCGCGGGCATCGGCGGGCAGGTCATCCAGCAGCGGCGCGGCGAATACCCGCAGCCAGCCGGCGACACCGGTGGGGAGCGCCGTCGGGCGTGGCAGGCATTCGATCAGCTGCACCTGGAAGCCATGCTGGCGCAGGCGGTCGGCATAGGCATCGGCCGTAGGGAAGTA
Source organism: Pseudomonadota bacterium (assembly GCA_023430045.1). Lineage (GTDB taxonomy): Bacteria > Pseudomonadota > Gammaproteobacteria > Xanthomonadales > Xanthomonadaceae > Stenotrophomonas. The sequence continues at coordinate 3,477 of JAEZCF010000171.1, forward strand.
CCACTGGAATGCGCTGGCACCCTGGCCATGGGCGATGCGGGCGGCCTGCACGGCGGCGATGATCGTGGCCACGTTGCCATGACCGCCGAACTCGGCCACGAAGCGGCCACCGGGGCGCAGGGCGCGGCGCACGCCTTCCAGCACGCGGTCCGGGTTAGGCATCCAATGCAGTGCCGCGTTGCTGAACACGGCATCGAACGCGCCATCGAAGGTCAGTGCCTGGCCGTCCATCACCTGTGCATCGATACCACGTGCACGGGCGGCGATCACCAGCTCCGGCGAAGCATCGACGCCATGCAGGTGTGCGCCGCTGAGGGCCAGTTCGGTGGTGAGCGCGCCATCGCCACAGCCCAGGTCGAGGATGCGCTCGCCGGCACGTGCGTCGAGCAGGCGCGATACTGCTCCGCCGAGCGCCGGCACGAAGCCGGCATCGATCGCATAGTCCTGGGCGTTCCACTGCTGGCCAGCGCTGCCGGCGGAGGGTGCGGTGTCGAAGATGCTCATCTCATATTCCTCAGGCGGTGGCGGGGGCAGCAACGTCGGTCGTGCCGTGGGCAGCCGCCTGGCGCTGACGCAGCAGGCGGTTGGCCACGTCCAGCCAGGCCAGCGCGGAGGCTTCGATGATGTCCTTGCTGGTGCCCGTGCCGTCGTACTCCACATCTTCGTGGCGCACGCTCAGGTTGGCCTCGCCACGTGCATCGGCGCCGATACCGACGCTATGCACGTGGTAGCTGTCCAGCATCAGCTGCACACCGGTGGCCGCCGACAGCGCACCAAACAGGGCATCGACCGGGCCATCACCCTGAGCGGTCTCGGCCACGCGGTTGCCATCCGGGTCGGACAGTTCGACCAGCGCATTGGCGCGGCTGCCGACATCGCTGATGGTCATCGAGGCCAGGCGATATCCCTGCGCGCTGTCGCCGCCCTGCATCAGCACCTGCAGGTCGGCATCGGTGACCACGCGCTGCTGCTCGCACAGGCCCTTGAACTGTTCGAACACCAGCTTCAGTTCCTCCTCGTCCAGCCAGAAGCCCAGCGCACGCAGGCGCGCTTCGACGGCGGCACGGCCACTGTGGCGGCCCAGCACCATCTGCGAGTCTTCCCAGCCCACGTCTTCCGGACGCATGATTTCGTAGGTGCCGCGATGACGCAGCATGCCGTGCTGGTGGATGCCCGACTCGTGGGCGAACGCGTTGGCACCGACGATGGCCTTGTTGCGCTGCACTGGCATGCCGACCAGGCGCTGCAGAAGCTGGGAGGTGCCGACGATGCGCGGGGTATTGATGGAACTGGTCTGCTCGTAGAACGCCTCGCGCACCTTCAGGGCCATGGCGATTTCCTCCATCGCGCAGTTGCCGGCGCGTTCGCCGATGCCGTTGATGGTGCATTCCACCTGGCGCGCGCCGCCTTCGATGGCGGCCAGCGAATTGGCGACAGCCAGGCCCAGGTCGTTGTGGCAGTGCGCGCTGAAGACCACCTCTGCGGCGCCCGGCACGTCGGCGACGCCAGCGATGACCTGCTGGAACAGGGTGCGGATTTCTTCCGGCGTGGTGAAACCGACGGTGTCCGGCAGGTTGATGGTGGTGGCGCCTGCGGCGATCGCCACGCGCGAGACCTCGATCAGGTAATCCAGCTCCGTACGGGTGGCGTCCTCGGCAGAGAATTCGACATCATCGATATAGGAACGGGCCAGTGATACGTGCCTGCGTACCGACTCCAGTACCTGCTCGCGGGTCATGCGCAGTTTGTGTTCACGATGCAGCGGGCTGGTGGACAGGAACACGTGCAGGCGCGGATGCGCGGCTGCTTCCAGTGAACGCGCCGAGGTTTCGATGTCGGCGGCCAGGCAGCGCGACAGCACGGCCAGGACCGGACGACGTACTTCGCTGCCGATCAGCGCCATGGCGTCGCGGTCGGACTGCGAACTGGCCGGGAACCCGGTTTCGATGATGTCCACACCCAGTTCGTCGAGCGCACGCGCCATCACCAGCTTCTGCTGTGGGCTCATGCTGCAGCCTGGCGACTGTTCGCCGTCGCGCAGGGTGGTGTCGAAGATGCGGATGCGGGGCGGGGTAATTCGTTCGATGGTGGGCGTGGTCACGGGGAGGTCTCCTCGACAGCGGGCATGACGGCTTGCAGGGGGGAAGGAATGCGGGATGCAGGTACGACCGCCCTGGCGGGTGGTCGCGGGGATTCGGTGCGTCGTCGACGCGGCTTGCGTGGTGGCCTGGGGCGGATGTCGTTGAGCAGGCCCGCAAGGACGCCGGCATCGATGTTGCCGCCGCTCACCACGGCGCATTTGCGGCGCCCGGACACGCGACGGCCAGCAGCCAGCGCCAGCGCACCGGCGCCCTCGGCGATGATGTGTTCTTCCAGCGCCAGCCGGACCAGGGTCTCGCGCAGTTCGGCCTCGCGAACGATCACCACGTCGTCCAGCAGCGCCGCACACAGGCGCCGGGTCAGGAATCCGGGGATCTTCACCCGGACGCCGTCGGCCAGTGACGGCACCGGTGCGACCTCACTCACGTCGCCGCGGATCGCGCGGGCCATCGAATCGACACCCTCCACCTGCGCACCGACGATGCGTACGCCCTGCGATTTCAGCGCCAGGGCGACACCGGACGCCAGGCCGCCGCCGCCGATGGGCACGATCACCACGTCCGGGCTGTGTGCCGCCAGCTCAATGCCGACGGTGCCCTGGCCGGCAATCACATCGGCATCGTCGAACGCGGACAGGAAGCGGTAGCCATTGCGGCGGGCCAGGTCCACCGCGAACGCCCAGGCCTCGTCGTAGCTGTCGCCGTGCTGGCGGACCGTAGCGCCCCAGTGGGCGACGCCGGCGATCTTGTTGGCAGGTGCGCCGTGCGGCATCACGGTGATGGCCGGCACGCCCAGCCGGTAGGCGGACCACGCCACGCCCTGGGCGTGGTTGCCGGCCGAGGCGCAGATCACCGGGCGGTCATCACCCCGCTCGCGCGCGGCCAGCAGTGCGTTCAGCGCACCGCGCACCTTGTACGAACCGGTGCGCTGCAGGTTTTCCAGCTTCAGCCAGGTGCCGAAGCGCTCGGCATGGTGCAGCGGCGTGGGCGGCAGGAAACGGCGCAGGCGTGCCTGCGCAGCCAATACGTCGGCGACGCTTACGTCGCCGACATCGCTTTCCTTGCTGGTGTCAGCGGCCGGCATGGACCACCGGCCGGGTGCGGCCGACCATCGCCTGCGGGCAAGGGCGGCGAAGAAGACGCCTCCGTACCGGCACCGTGGTCGAGACGGTACGGGTGTTCATGCGGAGGCTCCCAAGGCGGTCATCCGTACCGACACGCAGTCGTAGATCTTCTCCATCTGCCGGCACAGGGTTTCCGGCGGACGCTGTCCATCCACCACCAGCTGCAGGTGCCAGCGGCCATCGTCGGTGGCCACCGGCGCACCGGTGATCGCGCGCGGTGCGAAGCCGCGGCGTTCGACCATGCCGATCACGCGCAGCAGCGCGCCTTCGGCCGGGTGCAGCACCAGGTCAAGCCGGTATTGCATTTGGGGTCTCCTGGCGTGCATGGGCGGGGTTGCCTTCCAGCATGGTGCTGTTGGCGGTATTGGGCGGCACCAGCGGCCATACGTTCGCGCGTGCATCGATGGCCACGTGCAGCAGGGCCGGACCGGGCTCGGCCAGCAGTGCGGCCAGGCCACCCTCGACGTCATCACGCGCATCGATGCGCGTGGCCGCGATGCCGAATACCTTGGCCAGGGCGACGAAGTCCGGATTGTCGGACAGGTCGATCTCGCTGTAACGCTCGGCGAAGAACAGTTCCTGCCATTGCCTGACCATGCCCAGCGAACTGTTGTCCAGCAGGATGATCTTCACCGGCAGGCGGCAACGCGCGATGGTGGCCAGCTCCTGAACGTTCATCATGAAGCTGCCATCGCCGGACACCAGCACCACCGTGCGCTCGGGGCAGGCGAACTGCGCGCCCATCGCTGCCGGCAGCCCGAACCCCATCGTGCCCAGGGCACCGCTGGTCAGATGGTTGCGCGGGTGATTGAAGCGGCAGTGCTGCGCCACCCACATCTGGTGCTGGCCAACGTCACAGGCGATCACCGCGTCGGCCGGCGCCAGCTCGCTCATGCGCTTAAGCAGCGCCGGGGCGTAGATTTGCTGGCCGGGAGCGTCGTAGCGCGCGGCGAAACGGTCGCGATGCTGCGCACAGCGCCTGCGCCATGCGTCCTGGTGAGCCCCGGGGGAGGGGAAGGCCGCACGCAGGGCACGGATGGCGTGGCCGACGTTGCCAGGCACGGCGACATCGGCACTGCGCAGCTTGGAGATCTCGTACGCATCGGCATCGATGTGGACGACGCGGGCAAACGGCGCGAACTCGGCCAGCTTGCCGGTGGCGCGGTCATCGAAGCGTGCGCCCAGCACCAGCAGCAGATCGCTCTCCTGCACGGCCATGTTCGCCGCACGGGTGCCGTGCATGCCCAGCATGCCCAGCGACTGCGGGTGCTGCGGCGGCAGCGCGCCCAGCCCACGCAGGGTCATCACGGTGGGGATGGCGCTGGCTTCGACGAAGTCGCGCAGGTCCTGCACGGCATCACCCAGCGCGATGCCACCGCCTGCGTACACCACCGGTTTTTCGGCTGCCGCCAGTGCGGCGATGGCTTCGGCGATTGCCGCACTGGCGGCTGCCGCAGGCGGTTCCACGCTGGCCGGTACGTGCGCCGGCAGGTGGCTGGCGTCGGCGAGCTGCACGTCCTTGGGCAGATCGATCAGCACCGGGCCGGGACGGCCCTCGCGGGCGACGCGGAAGGCATCGGCCACCACGCGTGGCAGATCATCGACACTGCGCACCAGCCAGCTGTGCTTGACGATCGGCATGGTCAGGCCGAACACATCCAGTTCCTGGAAGGCATCGGTGCCCAGCAGCGGTGTGGCGACCTGGCCGGTGATGCAGACCATCGGCACCGAATCGAGCATGGCATCGGCGATGCCCGTGACCAGGTTGGAGGCGCCCGGCCCGGACGTCGCCACGCAGACGCCGACCTGGCCACTGGCGCGCGCAAAGCCATTGGCGGCCAAGGCCGCGCCCTGCTCATGTCGCACCAGGATGTGCTTCAGCGAAGAATCCACCAGCGCGTCGTAGAACGGCATGATGGTGCCGCCGGGGTAGCCGAACAGCGTGCGGACGCCTTCGGCCTCCAGCGCCTGGGTCAGCCAGCGCGCACCGTTGGACGGTGTGCTGCGGTGTGTGGAAGAGTTCATGGGGAACCTTGCAGAGCGGGTGGGGGAGGCCGCGCGGTTACGCGGCCTGTCCTTGCAGCCAGACCATCTTGGCGCGCAGTTCCCGGCCTACCTTTTCGATCGGATGCTCCAGGTCGGCCTGCTTGAACCGGTTGTAGTTCGGCAGGCCCGCTTCATACTCGGCCACCCAGTTCTTCGTGAAGGTGCCGTCCTGGATATCCTTCAATACGTCCTTCATGCGCTCCTTGGTGCCGGCATCGATCACCCGCGGGCCACTGACGTAGTCGCCGTACTGCGCGGTTTCGGAGATGAACTCCAGCATGCGCGAGATACCCCCTTCGTAGAACAGGTCGACGATCAGCTTCAGTTCGTGCAGCACTTCGTAATAGGCGATTTCCGGCTGGTAGCCGGCTTCAACCAGGGTCTCGAAACCTGCCTGCACCAGCGCCGAAGCGCCGCCGCACAGCACCGCCTGCTCACCGAACAGATCGGTTTCGGTTTCTTCCTTGAAAGTGGTCTTGATCAGGTTGGCGCGGGCGCCGCCCAGGCCGGTGGCATAGGCCAGTGCATATTCGGCAGCCTTGCCGCTCCTGTCCTGGTAGACCGCCCAGATGCACGGCACGCCGCGACCGATTTCATACTCGCGACGGACCAGCGCACCCGGACCCTTCGGTGCGACCAGCACCACGTCCAGGTCTTCGCGCGGCCTGATCATGTCGAAGTGCACGTTCAGACCATGCGCGAACAGCAGCACGGCGCCCTGTTTCATGTTCGGCGCCAGCACCTCGTCGTACAGCTTCTTCTGCACCATGTCCGGCGTCAGCACGGCAACCAGATCGGCATCCTTCACGGCATCGGCCGGTGCCTTGACGACGAAGCCATCGGCCTGCGCCTTGACCTCGGTGGGGCCGCCCGGGCGCAGGCCTACCACCACATCGAAGCCGGATTCGCGCAGGTTCAGCGCATGCGCTCGGCCCTGGCTGCCGTAGCCGATGACAGCGATCTTGGTCTGGGGCAGGTCGTTGGTGCTCATCGTGGTGGTTCCTTGCAGGGAGTAGGGTGGGGAAGGACGTACATGGCTTCTGAAACGAAAAAACCCGCGCCGGGGCCGGTGCGGGTTCTGATCGAGTTCCTGTGTGTTCCTGTTGCTTACACGCTGGCTCGTCCCGCTCCTGTGGGCTGGGTAATAAGTACGAGTACGAGAAGCGAACGCAGCGAGGCGGCGCCGATGGCGGCGGGCTCGAAGTTCGTCGGCGAGGGCGTGTGGCGCTGCAACATGGGTCCGAGGAAAACATGCAGGTCTGCAGCGTGTCAACCCTGCGCGCGCAATGTGGGAAGGTTACCCGTGAATCCATGCGGAATGCCTGCGGTACAGGCATCGTTGCTGCTGAAACCACTTCGCCGAACCGGGGGATGATCGACCATCCGTGCCGATCGCGCTTACTCCGGGGTGTCGCATCGCATGGAAGCGTGCCGTTGCATGAGGGTCTTCCGGACATGACCAATGCCGGATACCCAACGCGCGCGATACAGGCGACCATCGGCATATTCACCGCATATGGAAAACCCGACGTGACCCGACGCCTCGCGTGTTGCCTGCTTGCCACCGCCCTGTTCACGGCCCTGCCGAGCGCGGCCCTTGCTGCCGATCGAATCACGGGGCACACCTTTGCAACGCGCTCGGAAGTGATCGCCCCGCATGCCATGGCGGCCACGTCGCAACCCCTGGCCACCCAGATCGCGCTGGACGTCATGAAAAATGGCGGCAGTGCGGTGGATGCCGCAATCGCCGCCAACGCCGCGCTCGGGCTGATGGAGCCTACGGGCAACGGCATCGGCGGCGACCTGTTCGCCATCGTCTGGGATCCGAAGACACAGAAGCTGCATGGCTACAACGGCTCCGGGCGCTCGCCACGCTCGCTCACCCTGGCCGAGTTCCAGCGGCGCGGCCTGAAGGAGATTCCGGCGACCGGGCCGTTGCCGGTGTCGGTGCCGGGCGCTGTCGATGGCTGGTTCGCGCTGCACGAGCGCTTCGGCCGCAGGCCCATGGCGGAGAACCTGGCGCCAGCGGTCCGTTATGCGCGCGAAGGCCATCCGGTGGCCGAGGTCATCGCCTATTACTGGGATCGCTCCGTGCCGCGCCTGTCGCAGTATCCCGGCTTCACCGAACAGTTCACCATCGATGGCCATGCCCCGCGCAAGGGTGAGCTGTGGAAGAACCCCAACCTGGCCAGCACCCTGGAGAAGATCGGCGAAGGGGGGCGGGATGCCTTCTACAAGGGTGACATCGCCCGCACCATCGGCGATTACTTCAAGGCCAATGGCGGCTATCTGAGCTATGACGACATGGCCAGCCACCACGGCGAATGGGTGGAACCGGTGAGCAGCAACTACCGCGGGTTCGACGTGTGGGAACTGCCCCCCAACAGCCAGGGCATTGCCGCGCTGCAGATACTCAACATCCTGGAAGGCTACGATTTCTCGAAGATTCCATTCGGCTCGCCGGAGCACGTGCATCTGTTCGTTGAAGCCAAGAAACTGGCCTTCGCCGATCGTGCGCGCTTCTACGCCGACATGGCGTTCCAGCCGGCACCGGTGCAGAAGCTGGTTTCCAAGGAATACGCGGCGCAACGGCGTGCCTTGATCTCGATTGAGAAGGCGTTGAAGGAAGTGCAGCCAGGCACGCCGAAGCAACTGGAGGAAGGCGACACCATCTACATGACCGTGGCCGATGCCGAGGGCATGATGGTTTCGCTGATCCAGTCCAACTACCGCGGCATGGGTAGTGGCATGGCACCGCCGGGGCTGGGCTTCATCCTGCAGGACCGCGGCGAGATGTTCGTGCTGCAGAAGGACCATCCGAACGGCTACGCGCCGGGCAAGCGCCCGTTCCAGACCATCATCCCGGGCTTCATCACCCGTAATGGCAAGCCATACGCCAGCTTCGGCGTGATGGGCGGTGCGATGCAGCCGCAGGGGCACGCGCAGATCGTGATGAACCTGGTGGACTTCGGCATGAACCTGCAGGAAGCCGGCGACGCGCCGCGCATCCAGCACGAAGGATCCACCGAGCCGACCGGGCAGGCCACGGCGATGAGTGATGGCGGTGAGGTGAACCTGGAAACTGGATTCGCCTACGAAACCATCCGCGCGCTGATGCGCAAGGGCCACCGGGTGGTGTTCGCGGACGGGCCGTATGGTGGCTACCAGGCGATCTTGCGGGATCCGGAGACGGGCGTGTATTACGGCGCTTCGGAAAGCCGCAAGGATGGTCAGGCGGCGGGCTACTGAGGACCGGCGAACGGCCAGGCCCCTCGTGGCTGGCGTGATCTGGTCTGGCCGGGCGGTGGGGCTGGGTGGGGGACGGCAGGAGCCGCTCCTGCGGGCCTTGTTTCGCGCTTGCTTGTGTGCGCTGTCCTGCGCACACGGCAAGACCGGGGTTGGGCTCCTGCCCAACCCATCGGACGCATGCGTCCGACCCATGGCGCTCAACACCCC
>JAEZCF010000151.1 GCA_023430045.1 Pseudomonadota bacterium
CTCTTTCCTGACAGCCTGTGACGACCAACGGTCGTCACCCACCAGGGACCTCACCTACCAGGCATCTCAACCACCAGGCACCTCATTCACCAGGCACCTCATTCACCAGGCATCTCAATAACCAGCCACCTCACCCACCAGTGACCTCACCCGTCTGGCATCTCTCAGCCATCTGACCTGGTGGATTGCCGGAGCACCGGCTCCTTCTGCAGCGACAGCAACGCCAGCAACAGCGCCAGGGCCACGTACGCGCCGGCGAACTGCCAGCTGATCACCCGCGCCAGCCCATCCAGTTCCCATGGCAGGTAGATACCGCCGCGCGGGTCCACCGAATGGATCAGACCGAACAGGGTCAGCCCAGCCGCCACCAGCAGGAAACCGCTGGCGCGTCGCAAACGCCCGTCCACCATCGCCGCCACGCTGGCGATCCACAGCATCGAGGTGATGATGAAGCCGTTGCCCAGCGTGAAGATCACCGCCAGCTCCGGAAGTCCATGCCCGTCCACTGCGGTCAGCATCGTCGCCAGCTGTTCCGGCGGGATCCAGCCCGGCGCCTTGATCGCCAGCAGGTAGGCCACCGAAGGTAGGAAACCGAACACCATCGCACCGGCATGCTGGCGCGGCGTGGCCTGGAAGGCCTGGGTGGTGATGTCGATGGCCACGTACACGATGATCGGCGCCAGCACCGCCAGTGGCAGCCACTGCACCAGTCCGGCGATGATACCGAGCATGCCACCGATGCCGACGAACAGGCCGGTCAGCAGCGTGTATCCACTGCGCGCGCCCATGTGCTTGTAGGCCGGCTGGCCGATGTACGGCGTGGTCTGCGCGACGCCACCGCACACGCCGGCCACCAGCGTGGCCACCGCTTCCACCAGCAGGATGTCGCGGGTGCGGTAATCATCGCCCGCCGCGCGTGCGCTTTCCGAAACATTGATTCCGCCCACCACCATCAGCAGGCCGAACGGCAGCAGCAGCGGGAGGTAGGTCATCGCCGTCGGCAGGCCTTCGATGAAGCCGAGGCTGGGCCACGGAAACACGATCTGCGGTGGCGACCACGCGGGTACCTGGAAACCGGGTGCCCCCAGTCCAGCCAGCCCAAGTCCGTAATACAGCACAGTGCCCAGCACGAAGGCCAGAAGCACGCCCGGGCCACGCACCGGCAGCCGCCCTTTTGCGATCAGCACATACAGCAGCAGGCCCAGGGTGACGAAGCCGACCAGCGGCGAACGCAGCGTTTCCAGCAGCGGCAGCAGTCCCATCAGCACCAGCGCGATGCCTGCGATGGAACCGAGCAGCGCCGCACGCGGCAACGCGCGCGTCACCGCTTCGCCGAAGAAGGACAGCACCAGCTTCAGCAGGCCCATGATGACCAGCGAGGCCATGCCCAACTGCCAGGTCGCGATCGCTGCCGCCTGCGGATCCATGCCCTGCTGCTTGAACACCACGAACGCCGGGCCGAGCACCAGCAGGGTCATGCCGATGCTGGTGGGCGCATCCAGGCCCAGCGGCATGGCGGTGACATCATCGCGGCCGCTGCGTGCGGCCAGCCGACGCGCCATCAGCGTATACAGCAGGTTGCCGACCAGCACGCCCAGCGCGGTGCCCGGGAACATGCGGGTGAATACCACCTCGGCAGGGAACTGGAACATTCCCACCAGGGCCATGGCGATGAAGCCGAGGATGGACAGGTTGTCGACCAGCAGGCCGAAGAAACCGTTGAAATCGCCGGCGACGAACCAGCGCCGCGGCGCGGCAGGAACATGAGCGGACATGGAGGGGGCGTGTGGGGTGGGGACGGCCGATGGTAGGCGCAGCGCGCGTTCCGCGCCAATGACCATTGATTCTTGCGATCACCTAGAGCGGGGCTCTGCCCCGCTGCGCCCTGTCCCGTAGAGCGGGGCTCTGCCCCGCTGCCTGGCAGAGCCCGGCACTACCGCGTTGCGCCATGCCCCATCGGCCGCGTAGAGCCCGGCGCTACCGTTTCAGGAAATTGTCCACCAGCAGGTCCTTCACTTCGCCGATCCGTCCGTCCAGCACCGCCCTGGCCATGTAGCGCGCGGTACCGGCCACCTGCCCCGCTTCCACCTGTGGTGGCATCACCAGCTCTGTCGGCGTGGTATGCACGTCCAGCAGCGCCGGACCGGTCTGTGCCAGCAGCTCCTGCACGGCAGCCGGCAGGTCCTCGCTGCGGGTCACCGTTCGTCCGTGGAAACCGATCACCTCCGCCAGCCGGCCGAAGTCGGGATTCTTCAGCGACGTGTAGTTGTCCAGCAGGCCTTCCACCTTCTGTTCCAGCTCCACGAAGTTCAACGAACCGTTGTTGAAGACGACGATCTTGATCGGCAGTTCTTCCTGCACGGCGGTCAACAGGTCGCCCATCAACATGGTCAGCCCGCCATCGCCGCACAACGCCACCACCTGGCGCCCGGGAAAGGCCTTCTGCAGGCCCAGCGCCTGCGGCATCGCATTGGCCATCGTGCCGTGCAGCAGGCTGGTCAGCGTGCGACGTCGACCGTTGACGTGGATATGCCGCAGCACCCACACCATCGGCGAACCGCAGTCGGCGGTGAACAGCGCATCGTCGGCCGCGTGCTGGTCCAGCAACGCGGTCAGGTGCTGCGGATGGATCAGTTCACCTTCGCCCGGCGTTTCCTCTTCCGCTCGTCGTGCCAGCGCCTTGTCGCGGTGCCCAACGCACTCGTCCAGGAAGCCGCTGTCCTCGCGCGGGGGGAGCAGCGGCAGCAAGGCCTCCAGCGTCGGCCGGATGTCGCCCACCACGCCCAGCTGCACCGGATGGCGCCGACCAAGGTGGCTGCCATCGCGATCTACCTGGATGATGGTGGCCTTGTCCGGGTAGTACTGGCCCCAGGCGAAATCCGCAGCGAGCAGCAGCAGGGTGTCGCACTCCATCACTGCGTGGAAGCCGGATTCGATGCCGAAAATGCCGGTCATGCCCATGTTGAACGGATTGTCCGGTTCGACGAAATCCTTCGCGCGCGAGGTATGGGCGATCGGCGCCTGCAGCCGGCGTGCCAGTTCCAGCAGCGGCGCATGCGCACCCTCGCAACCCGCGCCGGCATAGATGGCAATCCGCCTGCCCTGCTCCAGCAGCGCGGCGATGCGCATCAGCTCGTCATCGGCGGGTCGCAGCACCGGCTGCGTGTAATGCACGGTGAAGGGGATATCGTTCTTCACCACCTGTTCGCTGATGTCCGAAGGCAGGATCACCACCGCCACGCCGCGGCGGCTGATCGCCGCCTGGCAGGCCAGCGTCACCACGCGGCGCGCCTGCCCGGCGCTGTGGACCTGTTCGCAGAACACGCTGCATCCGCCGTACACCGCCTTGAAATCCACTTCCTGCGGAAACTCCATGCCCAGTTCGGAGGTAACCACCTGGCTGGCGATCAACACCATCGGCGCACGGTTGCGGTTGTTCTCGAACACGCCATTGATGAAGTGCAGGCTGCCCGGACCACACGATCCGGCGCAGGCGGTCAGCTGCCCGCTGATCAGCGAATCGGCGCCGGCGGCGAACGCAGCGACTTCTTCGTGGCGCACATGCACCCAGTCGATGTCGCTGGCGTGGATGGCGTCGGTGACATGGTTCAAGGTGTCGCCAACGATGCCGTAACACCGCCTCACGCCCGCCTTCTGCAGGGTATCCACGACGATTTCAGCGACGCGCTTGCTCATGGGAAAGGCCACCGGGCAGGGGAAAACCCGAGCCTAGCGCCGCCGGGGTGACATTCCCGTGGGCATCGGGGCGAGGCGGTGGGCCGTGTTCAGAACGACACGTCCACCGCCTGCCGAGACCACAGCACCGACTGATGCCGGGTAGCGCTCTTCCATGCCAACCGGATCGCTTCGATGTCCGCGCGGCGTTGCGGGCTGTCCTCGTGCAGCACCACAAGAACTTTCGTGCGCAGGCGGTTGGGTTCGGCGTCACCACGGAACAGCCATTGGCCATACGCGTCAAAAACTGTCAGGCCATCCGGAAAACGCGGCGTCACCTCCTTGTCCAGGAACGCGCGCCATTGCGCGTCGCTGATGGTCCCGGCCTGTTCCCGCGTGCCTGCGCCCGATTCCTCGCCAACGCCGAAATACAGCTCGCTGCGTACCCATCCGGACGCTGTCGCGGGCCGCGCGACGTCATCCTGCAGTGCCGCCGTCGGGGCGGATGCGGTGGCTACCGTCGGCGGCAAGGAAGCGCATCCGCTGCCCAACAGCAGCAGGGCCAGGGCAAGACCCGTCGTTTTCATCGTCGTAACTCCACGAAAAGGTGATACCGGGCCGGGCCGGCAATGAAACAAGAGAAAAACATGCACGATTCGTCGTGTACGGCGCCAGCGGGGCCTCATGTCATGGGCGCATGTGCTCATGACAGATGCATTGCCACTTGCGCAGCCGGCCGCCCTCACGCCAAGATAATATATCGCTCCATCCGGATGGATGTAAATGAAACCATCCCCATGCCCCCCATGTCCTATGCTGCTGCCGGAGTACCCATGTCCCCCCACCTGCCCGTCTCGTCCCTTGGCCTGGCCATCGCACTTGCCCTGACGCCTGCCCTCGCCCACGGCCAGGAGGCCACCCAGCTGGATACGGTGATCGTCACTGGCACGCGCGCGGTAGGCCGCACCGTACTGGAATCGACATCACCCGTGGACGTGCTGAGCGCAGAGGACATCCGCAAGGCGGGCGTGGTCAACGGTGAGCTGGGCAGCGCGCTGCAGGCACTGCTGCCATCGTTCAATTTCCCGCGGCAGTCCAATTCGGGCGGTGCCGACCACGTGCGCGCCGCGCAGCTGCGCGGGCTTTCGCCGGACCAGGTGCTGGTGCTGGTGAACGGCAAGCGCCGCCACCACAGCGCCCTGGTTAACAACGACAGCAAGATCGGCAAGGGAACCACGCCCGTGGATTTCAATGCCATTCCGGTCAGTGCCATCAAGCGCATCGAGGTGCTGCGCGACGGTGCCGGCGCGCTGTACGGTTCGGACGCCGTCGCCGGTGTGATCAACATCATCCTCGACGCTAGGCCGGAAGGCGGCGCCATCGAAGCCAGCTACGGCGGCTACCACACCGATCTCAAGCCGATCGGCCGCACGCTTACCGATGGCCAGACCGGCAATGTCAGCGCCAATGTCGGCACCGCGCTTGGCGAAGACGGCGGTTTCCTGCGTGTCGGCCTGGAATACAAGGAGCGTCAGGCCACCAACCGTGCCGGCTTCGACCAGATCCCGCCCTGGGATCAGACCGATGCGAACCTCGCCCTGCAGGGCAAGCGCAACTACGTGCTCGGCGACGGCGCCAGCAAGGACATCAATGGCTGGTTGAACACCGAGATCCCGTTCGGCGATACCGGAACGTTCTACGCGTTCGGCACCTACAACCAGCGCGATACCGAGGGCGCCAACTACTTCCGCTACCCGGACGGCGAGGCCAACTGGGCGCAGGTATATCCGAATGGATACCGCCCCATCTCCGAAGGCGAGAACCGCGATGTACAGGCGGTTGCCGGCGCGCGCGGCCAATGGGGCGAATGGAACTACGATGGCAGCCTGGATTTCGGCCAGAACGACTTCACCTACCGGCTGCGCAACTCGCTCAATGCGTCGCTCGGGCCGGACAGCCCTACCCGTTTCAAAACGGCGGATTACCAGTACGCCCAGCAGGTGGCGAACCTGGATCTGGGTCGTGTGTTCCAGCAGGGCGAAGCCATCACCCACAGTCTTGGGCTGGGTGTGGAGGCACGCCATGAGCGTTACCAGACCCGCCCGGGTGATCCTGCCAGCTACGCAGCCGGCCCGTATCTGGACCGTCCCACCGGCTCGCAGGCCGGCGGGGGCCTGACCCCGCAGGATGCGACGAACCTGTCGCGCGACGTTGCCAGTGCCTACGTCAGCGTGTCGAGCCAGGTGGGCGAGCATTTCTCCAGCGACATCGCCGCACGCTACGAGCACCACGACGATTTCGGTGGCGAACTGACCGGCAAGCTTGGCCTGCGCTATGAATTCACGCCGGCGTTCGCGCTGCGCGCGGCCGTCTCCAACAACTACCGCGCGCCGTCGCTGGCACAGATCGGTTATGAATCCACCTCCACGGGCTACAACGCCGCTGGGCAGCTGGTGCAGGGACGCCTGCTGTCGGTGAACAACCCCATCGCACGCGGACTGGGAGCGGTCGGTCTGAAGCCGGAAAAATCGCTGAACACCAGCCTGGGCTTCACCAGCCGCATCGGCGAGAATTTCGACGTGTCGCTGGACCTCTTCCAGATCGACATCGATGACCGCATCGCGCTGTCGGAAAGCATAACTGGCGACGCCCTGACCGATTATGTGCAGCAGCAGTACGGCGTCGCGGGCCTGGAAAGCGCCAGCTTCTTCGTCAACGCAGCCGATACCCGCACCCGTGGCGCGGAACTGGTGGCCAACTGGCGCCACGCACTGGGCAATGGCCAGTTGCTGCTGACCGGAACCTGGGCGTATGCGAAGACCGAACTCAAGAATGTGCTGCCCACGCCATCGGAACTGCAGGCGCTGGACCCGGCCTACGTGCTGTTCGGCGTGGAAGAGAGCAACACGCTGACCGATGCCACGCCACGGACCCGCGCGCTGCTGTCGGCCAACTGGAGCAATGACCGCTGGTCGCTGACCAGCCGTGTCAGCCGCCATGGCAGCGCAACGCGCGTGTTCGACTTCGGCGACGGCTTCCAACCGACCCAGACCTACCAGGCCGAGTGGCAGCTGGATGCGGAAGTGGAATACCGGATCACACCGAAGTGGAGCGTTGCACTGGGCGGACAGAACCTGACCGACAACTATCCGGACCTGTCCAACGAGGACATCCATTACTTCGGCAACCTGCCTTACGACGTGCTGTCGCCGCTGGGCAGCAACGGTGCGTACTGGTACGGCCGCGTGCGCTACACGTTCTGACCGGTCTGCGCGACCGTGGTGCCGGCAGCCTCATGATCCTGCGAAGCGTCGTGTGGTTGCCGGCCAGCGGCCGGCACTACCCGGAATAATTCCAGGCGGCCCTAGACCCCATGCTCACGCCTGCGCTGGCAACCTGCCCCGCATGGCCAACGACCTCACCCTTCGTCCGCCACCGCCGTTGTTGGATGATGCCTGTGCACTTTTCCTGGACGTCGATGGCACCCTGATCGAATTCGCCGAACGCCCTGATGCGGTGACGCTGCTTCCCGAAGTACGGCAGGCCATCGGACGCATCAGCGACCGCCTGGAAGGCGCCGTCGCACTGGTCAGTGGCCGACCGCTCGCGCAGCTCGATGCCCTGTTCGCCCCGCTGGATATTCCTGCCGCCGGCCTGCATGGCCACCAGGTGCGCGATGCCGACGGTGTGGTGCATGACGTCACCGAGGAAACCAGCACCACCGAGTGGCTGCATGCCCTGCACCAGCAGGCGATGCGCTTCGCACACGGACATCCCGGCGTGCTGGTGGAAGACAAGGGGCCCAGCATGGCCCTGCACTGGCGGGGCGCACCGCATGCCGGCGAGCAGGTGCGTGCGTTCGCCGACCGGCACGTCCGTGGACATGCGGGTTATCGTCTCCAGCCTGGCGACCATGTCGTCGAATTCGTGCCGGTGGGAAGCGACAAGGGACGTGCCGTCCAGCGCATGATGCAGCAGCTGCCCTTCCGTGGACGGCTGCCGGTCTTCATCGGCGACGACCTGACCGATGAACACGGTTTTGAAGCGGCCAATACCCTGCATGGCTGGAGCGTGCTGGTCGGTGATCGCGATCCCAGCACGGCCGTGTTCCAGCTCGGAGACATACGCAGCGTGCACGCCTGGTTGCGTGAAAATGCCTGGTAATCCGGCCCCCACCGCTGTAGACGAGATGCTTTCCATGTCCCCACCTGATCTGAACCTCGGTGTCGTCGGAAACGGCAGTTTCGGCGCGCTGATCGACCGTCATGCGCGCGTGGTCTGGAGCTGCCTTCCGTCCTTCGACGGCGACCCGACCTTCTGTGCGCTGCTGAGCCCCAACCAGCAGGAAGGTGGCGATTTCTCCATCGAACTGGAAGATTTCGCCAGCAGCGAGCAGGAATACCTGGCCAATACCGCGATCCTGCGCACCGTGCTTCGCGACCTGCATGGCGGCGTGCTGGAGATCCTCGATTTCGCGCCACGCTGGCGCCAGAACGACCGCTTCTACCGCCCGGTCAGCCTGATACGGCAAGTACGCCCCATCGCCGGCAGCCCGCGCATCCGTGTGCTGGCCCGACCTTTGGCGGACTGGGGCCAGCGCGTCCCTGAATCCACCTGGGGCAGCAACCATATCCGCTGGGTACTGCCGGACCATGTGCTGCGGTTGACCACCGATGTGCCGGTACGCATGGTGCGCGATGCCCTTCCGTTTGTACTCAACCATCCCGTGCACCTGGTGCTGGGGGTCGACGAATCCCTCAACCGCTCGCTCAGCGGTTACGTGCAGGAGGCCCTGCAGCGCACCCGCGATTACTGGCGCGAATGGGTGCGCTACCTGTCCATCCCGCTGGAATGGCAGGACGCGGTGATCCGCAGCGCCATCACCCTGAAGCTGTGCCAGTACGAAGACAGCGGCGCGATCATCGCCGCCATGACCACCTCCATTCCCGAGGCACCTGGCAGCATCCGCAACTGGGATTATCGTTACTGCTGGCTGCGCGATGCGGCCTTCGTGGTGCGTGCGCTGAACCGACTCGGTGCAACCCGTTCCATGGAGCAGTTCCTCGGTTACATCTTCAACCTGGCCACCGCCGACGGCACGTTGCAGCCGTTGTACGGCATCGGTTTCGAGGCCACCCTGGACGAACACGAAGTGCCGTCGCTGTCCGGCTATCGTGGCATGGGCCCGGTGCGCCGTGGCAACCTGGCGTGGGTACAGCGGCAGCACGATGTCTACGGCAGCGTGGTGCTG
Organism: Pseudomonadota bacterium; assembly: GCA_023430045.1. GTDB lineage: Bacteria > Pseudomonadota > Gammaproteobacteria > Xanthomonadales > Xanthomonadaceae > Stenotrophomonas. The sequence continues at coordinate 8,927 of JAEZCF010000151.1, forward strand.
GCTTCCACCCAGTTGTTCTTCGACCGTCGCCTGCAGGACCCAGGCGACGAGCACGCGTTCGCGCGTCTGGAGAAGCTGGGCGAGCAGGCACTCGCGCTGCATGATGTTCCCGATGCCGGACTGTGGGAGTTCCGCGGCCGCACGGAAGTCCACACATACACCAGCGCGATGTGCTGGGCCGCCTGCGACCGCCTGTGCAAGATCGCGGTGCGGCTGAAGCTGGACGAACGCGCAGGCTACTGGCGCGCGCAGGCCGATGTCATCCATGCGCGCATCATGAAGGAGGCATGGAGCGAGGACCTGGGCCATTTCACCGATACCTTCGGTGGTCATCGCCTGGATGCTTCGCTGCTGCTGCTGGCCGACATCGGCTTCGTCGACGCCGGCGATGCGCGCTTCATCGCCACGGTGGAAGCCATCGGCCGCGACCTGAAGCATGGCGATGCCCTGTACCGCTACATCGCGCCGGACGACTTCGGCGAGCCCGAAACCAGCTTCACGATCTGCACGTTCTGGTACATCGACGCACTGGCCGCCATCGGTCGCATGGACGAAGCACGCGACATGTTCGAAATGCTGCTGTCGCGCCGGAACCACCTTGGCCTGCTGTCCGAAGACCTGGCCTTCGACAACGGAGAGGCCTGGGGCAACTTCCCGCAGACGTATTCGCACGTCGGCCTGATAACCGCGGCGATGCGCCTGTCGCGTTCCTGGCAGGAAGCCTCATGAGCCGCCTGGTCGTTGTTTCCAACCGTGTCGCCATTCCCGGAGATACCCGCCCGGGCGGTCTGGCGGTGGGCCTGCTGGCGGCGCTGAAGGAGCGTGGCGGACTGTGGTTCGGATGGAGCGGGAAGTCCACCCGTGACACCAGCGGCACCCTGCACGAACAGGCGGAAGGCGACATCCGCTATGTCACGATGGACCTCAATAAACGTGACGTCGACGGTTACTACAACGGTTTCGCCAACCGCACGCTGTGGCCGCTGCTGCACTTCCGCCTGGACCTGGTGGATTACGACCGCGGCACGCGCGAGACCTACCATCGCGTCAACGAGCTGTTCGCCAGCAAGCTGGCGCCGCTGCTGCGCGAAGACGACATCGTCTGGATCCACGACTACCACCTGATTCCGCTGGCGGCCATGCTGCGCGCGCGCGGCATCGGCTGCCGCATCGGTTTCTTCCTGCATGTGCCGATGCCATCGGCGGACCTTCTGCAGGCCATGCCTGATCATCTGCGCCTGTTTTCCGCGCTGTATGCCTGCGATCTGGTCGGCTTCCAGACCCAGCGCGATGCCGACCGTTTCCAGACCTACCTGCGCCTGTTCGGCGGCGGCAGGGTGCTGGGCGAAGGCCACCTTGAAGCCCCGGATGGCCGTCACTTCCGGGCCGGCGCCTTCCCCATCGGCATTGATACCGAACGCATCGCACAGCAGGCCGGTACTGCGGCGGGAAAGACTGCGGTGAAGGATCTGCGCAACAGCCTGCGTGATCGCCAACTCGCGATCGGCGTGGACCGGCTGGATTATTCCAAGGGCCTGCCGGAACGCTTCCTGGGCTTTGAACGCTACCTGGACCGCCATCCCGACCAGCACGGCAGCCTGACCTATCTGCAGATCGCCCCGGTCTCGCGTGGTGACGTCACCGAATACCGCCAGTTGCGTGGGCAGCTCGAACAGATCGCGGGCCACATCAACGGGGGCCACGCGGCACCCGACTGGACGCCGCTGCGCTACGTGAACCAGAACTTCACCCACGCCACGCTGACCGGCTTCTATCGCGCGGCGGCGGTCGGCCTGGTCACCCCGCTGCGCGATGGCATGAACCTGGTGGCCAAGGAGTACGTGGCATCGCAGGATCCGGACAACCCCGGCGTGCTGGTGCTGTCCCTGCTGGCCGGCGCCGCCGATGAAATGAAGCAGGCGCTGCTGGTCAACCCGCACGACCTGGACGGCGTGGCCGATGCCATCGCCACCGCAGCGACGATGCCACTGAAACGCCGCCAGGAACGCTGGAACGCGATGATGGATCATCTGCGCCGGCACGATATCAACTACTGGCGGCAGAGCTTCCTGCAGGCGCTGGAAGGTGCATGACGGATGTAGTGCCGGCCACTGGCCGGCAACGACGGATCACTGGCGCTGCGCCATCCAGGCCAGTGTCGCCATGCGCCCGGTGCGTCGATCACGGCGATGCGAGAACAGATCCTGATCGGATATCGTCGACAGCGTACCGCCGTGGATATGTGCTGCGGGAACACCCGCACGCTGCAGGCGCTGCCGCGCCAATGCGTACAGGTCCACCTTCCAGTGCCCCGGCCGGGTCACGAGAAATGCCATGGCGGCGGCCGGATCCCGGCCCACGAACGCGTCGTGCACGTCCTGCCCGACCTCGTAGTCGGCCGGGCCGGCGGCCGGGCCCAGCCATGCGCTGAGCGCGCCGGGCTCGGTCCGCATCGCCGCCACGGTGGCCTCCAGCATGCCGTCGGCCAGGCCACGCCAGCCGGCATGGGCCGCGCCGATCTCGCCACCATCACGCGCCGCCAGCACCACCGGCAGGCAATCGGCGGTAAGGATCGCCAGCACCACGCCATGCACCGATGTCACCGCGGCGTCCGCCACCGGCTCTGCCCCACCCGGTACCGGCGGTGCATCGAACCGCAGCACGGCGGTGCCATGTACCTGCCGCAGCCAGTGCGGCGCCGATGGCAGCGCCAGGCCGTCCTGCAGCAGCAGGCGGTTGTGCTCCACGTTTCCCGGATCATCGCCTTCAGGCGTGCTGCGGTTTCCCAAGTTGAACGTATCGAAGGGCGGCGGAGATATCCCGGCGCCACGCCGCCGGGTCGTGAGCGCACGAATCCCCGCTGGCGCGGGCCAGTCGGCCTGCAGCAGCGGCAGGCCGCTCCCGCTCACCAGCGGCCACGCTCACGTTCGGCGAATGCCTCGCTGTCCTCGCGCAGCACCTTCATCAGGTGCTGCATGTCGGCCGGCACGGGAGCGCTGTTGCGCAGTGGCTCGCCGGTCATCGGGTGGACGAATTCCAGCGTTTCGGCATGCAATGCCTGGCGTTTGAAGCCACGCAGCGCCGCGACCAGTTCATCGCTGGCGCCCTTCGGCAGCTTGAGTGCGCCGCCGTACAGCGGATCGCCCACGATGGCATGCCGCAGATGCGCCATGTGCACGCGGATCTGGTGGGTCCGTCCGGTTTCAAGTCGGCATTCCAGCGCCGTATGCGCCCGGAAACGCTCGCGCAGGCGGTAATGGGTGATCGCCTCCTTGCCGTCTTCGCGCACGCCCATGCGCAGGCGGTCGCGCGGATGGCGGTCGATCGGCGCATCGGCCGTACCGCCGGCCACCAAGGCACCCACCACCACGGCCAGGTACTGGCGGTGCACCTGCCGGGCGGACAGCTGCTCCACCAGTGCGGTCTGCGCCTGCAGGGTGCGCGCGACCACCATGACGCCACTGGTGTCCTTGTCCAGTCGGTGCACGATGCCTGCCCGCGGCAGCGCCGACAGCGAGGAATCGCGGTACAGCAGCGCATTGACCAGCGTACCGCTGCTGTTGCCCGCGCCGGGATGCACCACCAGCCCTACCGGCTTGTCGATCACGAACAGGTGCTCATCCTCGTACAGAACGTCGAGCGGGATGTCCTCCGGCTCGGCGTGGGTCTGGGTTTCGAGCACCGCATGCAGGGTGGCCACTTCCCCGCCGCGCACCGGTTCGCGCCCGCGCACGGCCACGCCGTCCAGCAGCACATCCCCGGATTTGATCCATTCGGACAGCCGGGAGCGGGAAAATTCCGGAAACAGCTCGGCCAGCACCGCATCGAAGCGGCGGCCGGCGGCGGTGTCGGGGACGATGGCCTGGCGGGCCTGTTCAGCTGGGGAGTCGGACATGATGGCAACTATGGGAGGCGAAATTGGGGTCCCGGCGACCGGTTTCAGTCGCTGGACAGGACACTAGGCTATCATCGACCCTTCGTATTCCAGCCGCGTCCCGCCTTGACCCCATGATCCGACGCTCTTCCCTCCGCTTCGCGCCCGTCCGCCTGACCGCCCTGCTGCTGGTCCTGGTCTTCGCCGTCACCGGCTGCCACCGTGGTTCCAAGGGGGACAACCCCGATGAAGGCCAGCCGGTCGAAGCGCTGTACCAGAAGGGCCACGGCCTGATGGAGCACGGCAACTGGAGCGGTGCGGAAGCCAGTTTCCGTCGCCTGGTGGCGCAGTACCCGTACGGCCCGTACACCGAGCAGGCGATGATCGAAACCGCCTACGCCCAGTACAAGGCCGGCAAGCACGATGACGCGGTGTCCAGCATCGACCGCTTCATCCGCACCTATCCTACCCATCGCAACGTGGCCTATCTGTATTACCTGCGCGGTCTGTCCAACAGCAACCGCGATACGGTGTTCCTCCGCCGCGTCTGGTCGCTGGACGCAAGCCGCCGCGACCTCTCCACGCCGCGCCAGGCCTATGCCGATTTCAACATCGTCATCGACCGCTACCCGAACAGCCGCTACGCGGCCGATGCGCGCAAGCGGATGAACGAACTGCGTGACGTATTCGCCCAGCACGAACTGGACAATGCGCTGTATTACCTGCGCCGCGAGGCCTACCTGGCGGCGGCCGGCCGCGCCGACTACCTGCTGGAAACCTACCCGCAGAGCGCCTATCAGTACGATGCGGTAGCCGTACTGGCCGAAGCCTATACCCACGTGGGCAACAAGACCCTGGCCGATGACGCGCGCCGCGTGCTGGAACTCAACGCGCCGGAACATCCCTGGCTGAAGAACGAGTGGCCGAAGTACCCGTGGATGATCCGCAAGCTGAATCCGTTTGCCGGCGAGAAGTCCGCGACCACTGGCCAGCGCAACGCGAAAATGAACCGCAAATAGTTCCTGGCAGTTCCATGCCATACCGCATCGGGGCTCCTCAGGGAGCCCCGATGCGTTTTCAGGGCAGTAGCCGACGCTTGACCGCTGCGCCGCCTAACCGGCGGTGCCGCTCAGATGATGGGCGAGATGATGCAGCATGCGGTTCAACTGGTAGCCGGACAGCGAATCATCGCTGGCGGGATAGAACTGATCGCGCCAGCTCTCGAAAGCGGCAAGTCCCTGCGCACTCATGAATTCCGGCTTCAGCTGGTACAGCTCCTCGCCCAGGCGGGTAAGGGTGGCATGCAGTATCGTCCCATGTACCACGGCGGCGGACCGGAAGGCAGCCATACGCCCGGCCTCCACCAGCGCACTGCGAATACGCGGCGCGGTGAACGGTGCACTCATGTCCGGAAGCAGCCCCTGCAGTGTCTCCATCGCGGAACGGAACGCAGCCGACGAGCGCAGGCGCTGCTCCACAATCCCATGCCCGCCCTCCAGATCCACGCTCGCCGCGAGGGCGGCCACCTGTCCGCTGGTACGAAGCGCGGGTTGATTGCACTGCAGCGTACGCAGGTAGGTCGTATGCGTGCCAATGTTGTCGCCGACCAGCGAAGTCGCTGAGTTGAGCAGGCAATGCACGAGTACGCGCTCATCGGGAACGCCCTGCCCAGCATGACGGATCGTACATTGTTGGATCTGGACGAAGCTGCCGTTGCGCAGGATGTCCATCGGCTGGACGATTTCCCCTGTGAAGGCGGCTGACTCCTGTGTCGCGCCGCTTCTGATTTGTCCCAGGGTCAAAGCGCCTGCCATCAACGCTCCTGCCCGGCGCAGAAGCCTGCCCGGTGCCACGTGGTCCAGCAACGCGGCAGTGGCTCGTGCGCCGCCCGCCACCACGCTACCCATCTGATTGCCGATCGATCTCAGGGCGGGCCACCCTCCTGGCACAGGTGTTGACCCATCTGCCGCTGTGCGCTGGCAGCGACGGTCAGCCGCCACTGCGCAGGAAGAAATGATGTTTTGGGTCATGGACGCTCCTTATGGGGGTAAAGAGCGGCGAAGATAGCGTGCGCGCATCGACCTGGAGGTTGAACCGGCTCACAGCACGCAACGCACGCCCACCCGTTGATCGATTTCCGCAAGTCCGTTGCTCAGACCCGCAGATCCGTCCTGTGCAGGCGCCGTTGGGGTCCATGCACGCCATTCAGCCAGGCGGCCAGATCGGCCAGGATGCGGTTGATCTGATGGTCTGTAAGGGGCCCGTCGGCGCTCTCCGGGTACGCGCTGTCCAGCCAGCTCCGGAAGCCTGCCAGACGCGTCGCATCGATCAGGTCCGGCTGCAGCCGGAAGGCCTGCTCGACGATGTCCACGGCCGCCCTGTGCAGGCTGGCTCCCGCGCGGGTCAACGTCTGCAGGAACGCATCGTCGTGACCAACAATCAGGGCGCGCAGGTTTTCCCTGGTATAGGGCAGCTCATCGCTGTCAAATCCCCCTCCGCTCCTGGCCTCGATGACCTCGACCATGGTCCGCATGCTCGCCTCGAAGATCTCCGAATCGACAAAACGCGCGCGGAGCTCCGCGCCTGCCTGCGCGCCCGAGGACGATGGCGGCGGTGACTGCAGCCCGTTCGTCGGCATGCTGCGCGCCAGCGAGGTATGGCAATAGGCATCTTCGCCGGCGTCGCACAGCGCGACGGAAGATCGGGTCAGGCAGTGCGCGATCACCCGTTCCGGCGGCAGCGTACCGGCGCCCAGCGTGTCGATGCAGGTCAGCAGCTGCGGCTGTACCGAACCGCGGAACAGCGCACCGGCTTCGGTCATGTAGCCGCCCCCGTGGCGTTGCACCGACGCCATGGACGCATTGGCGATGGACTGGATGAAAAGACCCACGGTGGCTGCTTTCGCCAGGCCAGCACCGGTGACGTCGACGATGCCACTCAACCTCTGCGCAATCCACATGACGTATGTTTCCGCTGAAAAGGATCCTCACGTTAGCGGAGCCCGCATGCAGGAACGCATTGCACTGCTGGCGATCCACCGTGCAGGCCTTCGCATGAATCTTATCTACAAGAAACCACTGTCGAACGGGCGCTGCGCCGATCCGCGGCACACCGCTCCCAGCCTGAATGCGTCAGCCCTGGTAACCGTTGGTGATCGGATAACGCCGCTCACGCCCGAATGCCCTGCGCGACACCTTCGGCCCCGGCGCGGACTGCTGGCGCTTCCATTCGCTGATGCGTACCAGCCGCAGGATGCGGTCCACCACCTCGGCCGCATAGCCGGCGCCGACGATTTCCTCCCGCGATTGTTCCTGGTCCACGAAGCGATACAGGATGCCGTCCAGCACGTCGTAGGGGGGCAGGGAATCCTGGTCCAGCTGGTTCTCGCGCAGTTCGGCCGACGGTGGCCGGCTGATGACCTCCGGCGGAATCACCGGTGCACCACCCACGGTATTGCGCCACTTGGCCAGGCCGAACACTTCGGTCTTGTAGAGATCCTTCAGCGGTGCATAACCACCACACATGTCGCCGTAGATGGTCGCGTAGCCCACCGCATATTCGCTCTTGTTGCCGGTGGTCAGCAGCAGTCCGCCGAACTTGTTGGCCAGGGCCATCAGGATCACACCACGCGCGCGTGACTGCAGGTTCTCTTCGGTGACATCCGCGTCCGCGCCCTCGAACATCGGCCCGAGCGCCTCCATCAGTCCATTGAATACCGGCTCGATGGATATCGCCTCCAGCTTCACGCCAAGCGCCTGGCACTGCTCTGCGGCGAGATCATTGGACAGGCCGGCGGTATATCGCGATGGCAGGCGGACGGCGGTGACGTTCTCCGCACCCAGTGCATCGACCGCCATCGCCAGCACCAGTGCCGAATCGATGCCGCCTGACAAGCCCAGCCAGACCTTCTGGAAGCCGTTCTTGGTGCAGTAATCCTGGATGCCACGGGTGACCGCGCGCCAGGCCAGCGCATCCATGCTCTCATCGCCGTCGTCCATCCACTGGTAGGGCATGAAACGCCGGCTGTCTCCGTCGTATTCCACGACCAGCCATTGTTCGGTGAACGCTGCGGCTGCGGGATGCACGGTGCCATCGCCATCGGCCACCACCGAAGCGCCATCGAACACCAGCGCGTCCTGCCCGCCCACCACGTTGAGATAGGCGATGGCCGCCCCGCTCTCACGCGTACGCGACGCCAGCACGGCATCGCGCTGTGCATGCTTGCCACGTTCGTAAGGCGAAGCGTTGGGCACCACCACCAGTTCGGCGCCACAACGGACCGTGTCGGCCAGTGGTTCGGCGAACCACAGATCCTCGCAGATCAACACGCCGACCGGAATGCCGTTGATGTCCACCACACAGCTCGGTCCGTCCGGATCGATGTCGAAATAACGCCTCTCGTCGAATACCGCGTAGTTGGGCAGCTCGCGCTTGCGGTATGTCTTTTCGACGATGCCGTTGCGCAGCACGCTGGCGGCGTTGTACACCACCGGCCCGGCGGGTTGCGGCCAGCCGACCACGGCAGCGATGCCGGTACAGGTCTCGGCGATGCGCTGCATGGCCTGTTCGCAGTCATGCAGGAAGCCCGGGCGCAGCAACAGGTCTTCCGGCGGATAACCGCTGATGGCCAGTTCGGGAAATATCACCAGGTCGGCGCCATGCTCGTCGCGCGCCTGCGCGATCAGGCCGATGATGCGATCGGTGTTGCCTGCCACCGCGCCCACCGGAAAATCGAACTGCGCCATCGCGATGCGGAGAGAAGCCATGGATGCCCAACCTGTGATTGCCTGCGCCCATTGTAGTGCGGGCGGCCGGCCGGCAACCACGGCACCCTGCTGCCCTCCCGTCATGGCCCGCAAACAGAAAGACCGCCCGAAGGCGGTCTTTCAAAAAGCCGGATAGAGCCCGGCTCTACAGCGTGTGCGTGCTTACTTGACCAGTTCAGCGATGGCGGCACCCAGGTCGCCCGGCGAACGGACGGTCTTGACGCCAGCAGCTTCCATCGCCGCGAACTTGCCTTCGGCCGTGCCCTTGCCGCCCGATGCGATCGCACCGGCGTGGCCCATGCGCTTGCCGGCCGGAGCCGACGCACCGGCGATGAAGCCGACGACCGGCTTCTTCACGTGGTTCTTGATGTACTCGGCGCCGGCTTCTTCTGCATCGCCGCCGATTTCGCCGACCATGATGATGCCTTCGGTCTGCGGATCTTCGTTGAACAGCTTCAGGCAGTCGACGAAGTTCAGGCCGTTGATCGGGTCACCACCGATGCCGATGCAGGTGGACTGGCCCA
>JAEZCF010000154.1 GCA_023430045.1 Pseudomonadota bacterium
CCACCGCCGCGGCCGATGCCGGGGCGGTGGCGCCGTCCAGCCATCGCACCGACTCCAGCCGCAACAGGAAGCGCAGCTGCGATTCGAAGCGCGCCACGCGGGTGCGGTCGGCGTCCACGCCGCCGTCCAGCAGCAGGCGCACCGGCTTGCCCGGCGACACGCCCAGCTCGCTGCGCACCCGGCGCAGGCCGGAGACCATGGCCTTGAACCACTCGATGTCGGACTCGGCGGCGGCGTGGTCCTGGCCGGCGAAATCCTCCTCGCGCGGATACGGCTGCAGCGAGATCGAGGCCGCGTCGATGCCCACCCGCGGGGCGACCTGGCGCCACAGTTCCTCGGTCACGAACGGCACCAGCGGGTGCAGCAGGCGCAGCAGGTGCTCCAGCACGTACAGCAGGGTGTGGCGGGTGCTGGCCGCGGCGACGGCGTCATCGCCGTTGAGCGCCGGCTTGGCCAGCTCCACGAACCAGTCGCAGAACTCGTTCCAGGCGAACTCGTACAGCGCCTGCGCCAGCAGGTCGAAGCGGTAGCCGGCGAACTGCGCGCGGGCCTGCGCGGTGACCGTCGCCAGCCGCGCCAGGATCCACTTCTCGGCATCGGTCACCGGCTGCGGCGCGCCGGAGAAGCTGGCGCCGTCGGTGTTCATCAGCACGAAGCGGGTGGCGTTCCACAGCTTGTTGCAGAAGTTCTTGTAGCCCTCGGCGCGGCCCAGGTCGAACTTGATGTCGCGGCCGTGGCCGGCCAGCGCGGCAATGGTGAAGCGCAGCGCATCGGCGCCGTGGGCGGCGATGCCGTCGGGGAACTCCTTGCGCGTGGCCTTCTCGATCTTCTCGGCCAGGCGCGGCTGCATCAGCCCGCGGGTGCGCTTGGCGACCAGGTCCTCCAGCGGGATGCCGTCGATGATGTCCAGCGGGTCCAGCACGTTGCCCTTGGACTTGGACATCTTCTGGCCCTGCGCATCGCGGATCAGGCCGGTCATGTAGACGTCGCGGAACGGCACCTTGCCGGTGAAGTGGTCGGTGGCCATGATCATCCGCGCCCCCCAGAAGAAGATGATGTCGAAGCCGGTGACCAGCACCGACGAGGGCAGGTAGCGGTCGAAGCCGCGCTGCGCCATCGCCTCCCGGTCGGGCCAGCCCAGGGTCGAGAACGGCCACAGCTGCGAGGAGAACCAGGTCTCCAGCACGTCGCTGTCCTGGCTCAGTACGACGTCGGCGCCCAGGCCGTGCGTCGCGCGGACCTCGTCCTCGCTGCGGCCGACATAGAACCTGCCCTGCGCGTCGAACCAGGCCGGGATACGGTGGCCCCACCACAGCTGGCGGGTGATGCACCAGTCCTGGATGTTCTCCATCCAGTGGCGGTAGGTGTTGATCCAGTTCGGCGGGACGAACTTCACCTCGCCCGATTCGACCAGCTCCAGGCCACGCTTCGCCAGCGCGTCCATCTTCACGAACCACTGGTTGGTCAGGTACGGCTCGATCACCTGGCCGGTACGGTCGCCACGCGGCACCTGCAGCTTGTGTGGCTTCGTTTCCACCAGCAGGCCCTGCGCCTCCAGGTCGGCCAGCACCGCCTTGCGCGCATCGTAGCGGACCAGGCCGCGGTACTGCGCCGGCGCGTTGTCGTTGAGCGCGGCCTCGGCGGTGAACAGGTTGATCAGCGGCAGGCCGTGGCGCTGGCCCACCTGGTAGTCGTTGAAGTCGTGCGCCGGGGTGACCTTGACCACGCCGGTGCCGAACTCAAGGTCCACGTAGTCGTCGCCGATCACCGCGATGCGGCGGCCGGTCAGCGGCAGCAGCACGTCCCTGCCGATCAGGCCCGGGTAGCGCGGGTCCTGCGGATGGATCATCGCCGCGGTGTCGCCGAGCAGGGTTTCCGGGCGGGTGGTGGCCACGACCAGGTAATCGCGGGTTTCGCGCAGGGTCTCGTTGCCGTCGGCATCGCGCTCGATGTGCTCGTAGCTCAGCCCGTCTTCCAGCGAATAGGCGATCGACCAGAGGAAGCCGGCTTCCTCGGCGCTCTCCACTTCCAGGTCGGAAATGGCGGTCTTCAGTACCGGGTCCCAGTTGACCAGGCGCTGGCCACGATAGATCAGGCCCTGCTCATGCCAGCGCACGAAGGCCTCTATCACCGCTTCGGACGGCTGCGGGTCCATGGTGAAGGTGCTGCGCGACCAGTCCGCCGATGTGCCCAGGCGGCGCATCTGCCGTTCAATGGTGTCGCCGGACTGCTGCTTCCACTCCCACACCTTGCCGATGAAGCCCTCGCGGCCCAGCGAATCGCGGGTTTCGCCGTTGCCTTCCTGCGCCAGGTTGCGGCTGACCACCATCTCGGTGGCGATGCCCGCATGGTCGGTACCGACCTGCCACAGCGTGTCGTAGCCGCGCATGCGGTGGTAGCGCACCAGCGCATCCATCAGCGTCTGCTGGAACGCATGGCCCATGTGCAGGGTGCCGGTCACGTTCGGCGGCGGCAGCAGGATGGTGTACGGCTCCCCCTGGCCGGACGGCTTGAAGTGGCCAGCCTTCTCCCAGGCATCGTAGGTGTCCTTTTCGAAGGACGTCGGGTCGTAGCTGGAATCGAGTCGGGTCATGCGGGGCAACCGGGAAGGTATTCGGGGGAGGATCAGGGCATCTGCCCGGCGCTTCAAGTGCGCCGGCGAGCGCCTGCTTACATGTCGTGCTTGGACAGGTCGTAACCCGCGTCCTTGTACTGCCGCCAGCGCTCTCTCAGGGGCTCGCGCGCTTCCGGATCGGCCGGCACCACTTCCAGCACGCGGTCGCATTCGCCCATCCACGGCTGGTCGCGCAGGTTGATCACCAGCGGGCGGGCCGGCGCGTCGGTGCCGGGCGCGGCGATCAGCACCAGCGCTTCTTCCTCGTCCATGTCCTCGCCGGCGATCTGGTGCGGAATGTAGGCCTCGTCATCGAAGGCCCACAGCAGCTCATCCAGCTCTTCGGCCTGCGCCTGGTCACGCGCGAGCACCAGGGTGAACAGCCCGGCGTCGTTGGCCTTGCGCGCCAGTTCGCAGACCAGCCGCAGCGGTTCGGCGAGGAAGCGGGGCTTGGCGATCAGGTAGAAATCTGCGCGGGGCATGGCGGGGTCCGTAGCGGGGCAGGCAGGGGGCGGCAGCGCCGGGGGTAAACCCTGGCCGGCAGGGCGCCGGCCAGGGTCGGGTACGACATCAGGCGCGAACGGACTGGTCCAGCAGCCACTGGCTCAGCAGGCCGACCGGGCGACCGGTTGCCATGCCGCGCTTGCCTTCATCGCTGGCCACGCCGGCGATGTCCAGGTGCGCCCAGCGCTGGCCTTCGGTGAAGCGCGACAGGAAGCAGCCGGCGGTGATGGCGCCGGCCCAGCGGCCACCGATGTTGTAGACGTCGGCGAAGCTGGAATCCAACATCGGCTGGTATTCGTCCCACAGCGGCAGGCGCCAGGCGCGGTCGAACACGTGTTCACCGGCGGCCAGCAGCTCGTGGGCCAGGTCGTCATGCTTGGTCATAAGGCCGGCGGTCTGGTGGCCCAGTGCGACCAGGCAGGCACCGGTCAGGGTCGCCACGTCGACCAGCGCCTGGGGTTCGAAACGCTGCGCGTAGGTCAGCGCGTCGCACAGGATCAGGCGGCCTTCGGCGTCGGTGTTGCCGACTTCGATGGTCTTGCCCGACATCGAGGTGATCACGTCCGAGGGGCGGTAGGCGTTGCCATCGATGGCGTTTTCCACCGCCGGCACCACCACCACCAGGTTCAACGGCAGCTTGGCCGTCACCGCCGCGACAAAGGTGCCGATGACGTTGGCGCCACCGCACATGTCGTACTTCATCTCTTCGATGCCGCCCTGGGTCTTCAGGTTGACGCCACCGGTATCGAAGGTGATGCCCTTGCCGACCAGCACGTAGGGCTTGGCGTCGCCGCCGTTGCTCCACTTCAGCACCACCAGGCGCGGGCGGTTGGCCGAGCCACGGGCCACGGCCAGCAGCGAGCCCATGCCCAGCGCTTCCATCTGCTGCTCGTCCAGGATCTCCGCTTCGGCGCCGTCATGGGCCTGGGCGAAGGCGACCGAGGACTCGGCCAGGTAGGCCGGAGTGCAGACGTTCGGCGGCAGGTTGCCCAGTTCGCGGGCGTACTGCACGCCGGCGGCGATCGCCTGGCCCTGGGCCAGCGCCTGGGTGTCGGTGCCGGCGATGGCCAGCGTGGTCAGGCCGGGTTCGTCGGCCTTCTTCTTGCCCAGCGTGGCGCTGTAGCGGTAGGCGGCGTGGTCGGCGGTGATGATGGCCTGGCGGATGTTCCAGGCGGCATCGCGGCCCTTGACCTCGATCTCGGTCAGGGTGAACAGCGCGTGGTGGTTGACCCCGCTCTTCAGGGCGCGGCTGGCATCGCCCACGGCCTTGAGGTACTGCGGCACGCCGAACTTGGCCGGCTCACCGAGCCCGACCACCAGCACGCGTGCGGCGGCGACGCCGGGCAGATCGTGCAGTACGGTGGTGTTGCCGGTCTTGCCGCCCACGTCGCCGCGGGCGATCAGGGCCGACAGGCGGCCGCTGGACGCGGTGTCCAGGGCCTGTGCCGCCGGGCTCAGGGTCTGGTCGGCATAGGCGCCGACGATGACGCAATCGCACTCGGCCGAGGCCGGGGCTGCGTGGTTCAGGGTGAATTCCAGGGCCATTGATCAGATTCCGTTGGCAAATCCGTACAATCGCGAGCTGTTTACGTCCCGTCAGTAGACTGGGCAGCACCGCGAACGAATCCGAGAGTTTAAACCACCGCCCCATGTCGAAGCTCGATCGCTATCTCCTGCGTGATTTCGTCCAGAGTTTCCTGGCCACCCTGATCGTGTTGCTGGTGGTGAGCGTCGGTGGTGTCCTGGTGGACATCCTCGGCAACATCGCCGACGGCCGGCTGCCTGCCCGCCTGCTGTTCTCCCAGCTGGGCCTGCAGTTCATCGTCTATATGCCGCTGATCCTGCCGCTGGCGCTGATGCTGGGCCTGCTGCTGGCCACGGCCCGGCTGTACCGGGACTCGGAAATGGCGGTCATCACCGCCATCGGGGTCGGCCCCAAGCGCCTGCTGCGCCCGCTGCTGATGCTGGTGGTGCCCGTGGTCGGGCTGATCGCCCTGTGCTCGCTGTGGCTGGGCCCCTGGGCCGATCGCACCGGCGAGACGATGATCGACGAGGCCAACCGCAGCGTGGTCATGGCCGGCCTGGAGGCGGGCAAGTTCACCCCGCTGCCCAATGGCGGCGTGGTCTACCTCTCTTCGGTCTCCCCGGATGGCACCCAGCTGGGCAAGGTCTTCCTGCAGCGACAGAAGGAGGATCGCCTCGAAGTGATCTCCGCCGATCACGGCCGGATGTACTTCGAAGGCGCCAAGCAGCGCTATCTGGAACTGGACGATGGCCACCAGGTCGAAGGCCCGGCCAATGGCGCGCTGGACTACAAGCTGATGACCTTCGCCCGCAACGACGTGGCCATGCCCGACGGTGCCGAGACCCGCAAGGACGATGACCCCGAGCTGCTGCGCACCACCCAGCTGTTCGGCGATGAACGCCCCGAGGCCCAGGCCCAGCTGCACTCGCGCATCGCCCCGCCGCTGATCGCACTGGCCTTCGCCCTGATGACCCTGCCGCTGGCCCGCAGCTCGCCGCGCCAGCAGCGCTACGGCCGGATGATGCTGGCCTTCCTGGCCTACATGGTCGGCATGAACCTGATGTTCATCGGCACCCGCTGGATCGCCGATGGCAAGATCCCCGCCGTGGCGGGCCTGTGGTGGCTGACCCTGCCGCTGCTGGGCCTGGCCCTGTGGATGTATTTCCGCGACGGCAAACTGTCGCGCCCCCGGAGGACCGCATGAACGTGTTGCGCCCCATGCGGTTTGATCTGTACCTGGGCCGTGCCGTGTTCGGCACCGTCCTGCTGACCTGGGCGGTGTTGGTCGGCCTGGACGTGGTGATGGCCTTCTCCGGCGAGTTCAAGGACGTCGGCAAGGGCAGCTATACCCTTGGCCACGCCGCCGCCTGGGTGCTGTACACCGTGCCCCGCCGTGCCTACACCTTCTTCCCGACCGCCGCCGTGATCGGCGCGCTGATGGGGCTGGGCCAGCTGGCCGCCACCTCTGAGCTGACCGCGCTGCGTGCGCTGGGCCTGTCGCGCAAGCGGCTGAGCGTTTCGGTGGCGATCGCGTTGTCGCTGATGACCGCGGTGATGGTGTTCAGCGGCGAAACGCTGGGTCCGTGGGGCCAAAGCAAGGCCGACGACATCAAGATCAGCGCCAAGTGGGGCAGCAGCCTCAGCGCGGCCCGCTACTCGGGCGTATGGGCGCGCGAAGGCGATACCTTCCTCAACGCCCAGAGCGGCGATGAGCAGTTGCAGGCCGGCGGTGGCACGCGCCTGATCCTGCACGACGTGCGCCTGTACAAGATCGCCGACGACGGCCGCCTGGCCTCGCTCACCTATGCGACCACCGCCGAGCACGGCGCCGACGGCTGGGTCCTGAACAAAGTCCGCCGCGACACGTTCGGTGAGCGTTCGGCCACCCGCGAGACGGCCGAGTCCGAGCCGTGGGATTCACGCCTGGATGCGGCGGCGCTGGCCAGCGGCATTTCCAAGCCGCGCAATCTGACGGCGATGGATCTGCGCACCAGCATCGAGTACCGCAAGCGCAATGGGCTGGACGCGCGCGATTACGAGGATGTGTACTGGAGCCGCTGGTTCTATCCGATCAACGTGCTGGCGCTGTGCCTGGCGGCGGTGCCGTTCGCGTTCGGTTCGCTGCGCAGTGGCGGTATGGGGAAGCGCTTGTTCCTGGGCATTCTGTTCGCGCTGGGCTTCTGGTTGCTGCAGTTGTTCTTCGGGCGCATGGCAGGTGCGTTGAAGTTCGATTACCGGATTGCGTATGCGTTGCCACCGATCGTGATGATGGTGGTATCCGGGTTGTTGTTCCGACGAAAGTCGGGCTGATTTTTCCGCTCGCGCGGAAGATGTCAAACGCTGCAAGAGCCAAAGACCAAAGCCAAAGCGGCCACCATGTTCTCTCAGGCTAGGCGCGACGGGCTCACCATTCCGGGACCCGCCGCAAGTCCCGCTCCGCGGCCCGGCCCAGCCGCTGGCGGCTGTGCGTTCGACCGGATGCGAGGCAGTGCCTCGCGAGCCATCCGCTCTCACCCACGCAGGCTCGTGTGCTGCCATCCATGGCGCACAAAGGTCCTGAAATGGGCTGCGCCTCTCCGCATTGACAGATCACGTAATGCGGTTGGTAGAAGCGGAATTACTGCGTGCCTGAGGTATCGCGCTGAACACCGAGTGTCGCGATCAAGATGCCTCAAGGAGCGCAACCTTCATCGCGA
>JAEZCF010000028.1 GCA_023430045.1 Pseudomonadota bacterium
GGCGAGGGGGAAAGCAGTGACGAGTGGGAAACCAGTGACGACCAACGGTGGTCACCCACCGGGAGCGGGTCGTCACCCACCGGAAGTCGCCGATCACCCACCGGGAGCGGGTCGTCACCCACCGGAAGTCGCTGATCACCCACCGGGAGTGGGAGGTCGCCAACCAGCGGACGCTAGTCGAACCGCCAGGGCCGCGAAGAAGACCACCCGGAAGCCACGCGCATGAAAGGTCCGTTGGGATTCAACGCCGACGATCTGATGCAGGAAACGCTGGCCATGCAGCGCAAGCTGATGGAAGGCCTGCAGTTGCTGCCATCGGTGGACGATGTCGATTACGGCGCCACCGCGCGCGAGGAAGTGTGGCGCGACGGCAAGGTGGTGCTGTACCGCTTCGTCGGCGAGCAGCCGCAACCGCACGGGCGCCCGCTGCTGATCGTCTACGCGCTGGTCAACCGCCCGTACATGGTGGACCTGCAGGCGGACCGGTCACTGGTGCGCAAGCTGCTGGCGCTCGGTCATGACGTCTACGTGCTGGACTGGGGATACCCGGACCGTTCCGAACGCTACCTCACCCTGGAGGACTATCTGCTGCGCTACATCGATGGCGCGGTGGATGCGCTGGTGCGCGCCAGTGGTGGTCCGGTGGACATGCTCGGCATCTGCCAGGGCGGCGTGTTCGCGCTGTGCTACGCGGCCCTGCGGCAACGCAAGCTGGCCAACCTGGTCACCATGGTCACCCCGGTGGATTTCCACACTGCCGACAACATGCTTTCGCACTGGGCGCGGCAGGTGGACGTGGACCTGCTGGTGGACACGCTGGGCAACATCCCGGCTGATCTGATGAACGCCAGTTACCTGATGCTCAAGCCGTTCCGCCTCAACGTGCAGAAGTACGTCGGCCTGCTGGACATCCTCGACGACAAGGCCGCGCTGGAAGACTTCCTGCGCATGGAGAAATGGATCTTCGACTCGCCGGATCTGGCCGGCGAGGCCTTCCGCGAATTCGTCAAGCAGTTCTACCAGGGCAATGGCCTGGTCAACGGTACCGTGCGCATCGGCGACGAACAGGTTGACCTGAAACAGGTGACGCTGCCGGTGTTGAACCTGTACGCGGAGCAGGATCATCTGGTGCCCCCGGATGCCTCGCGCGCCATGGGCCGCCTGCTGGGCACGACCGATTACACGGAATCGGGTTTCCGCGGCGGGCATGTCGGCATCTATGTGTCCGGCCGCGCACAGCGCGAGGTGCCGGGCACCCTGCATGCGTGGCTCACCGCGCGCGCTGGCGGCTGACCACCGCCAACGCGCGCCGTAGACACCGGCTCGGGTAGGGTTCGTCGCGAACAACAGGAGTCAACGCCATGAACATCCCTTCGACCCGGCCCTTGGCCCGCTCCCTCAACGACCGCATGCTGGCCGGCGTGATGGGCGGCATCGCCCACCGCTTCGGATGGAATTCGACGCTGGTGCGCATCCTGTTCGTGCTGGTTTCCGTCGCCTCCGCCGCGTTCCCGGGCATTCTGGTCTACCTGATCCTGTGGCTGCTCATCCCCAACGAAGCCGACTGAGCACCGTGCCGCGCTGGTTGCTGCCGCTGCAGGTGGCCGGCGCCGTGTGGACCTCGCCGAACACCCTGATTGGACTGGCAGCCGGCGCGATCGGTCTGCTGGCGGGCGCGCGCATGCGCTGGAGCGGACGCGAGCGCGCGCTGGTATTCCAGCAGTGGCCCTGGGGTCCGGGCGGGGCGATCACCCTGGGCAACGTCATCCTGCACACCGGCGACACGCTGGCGGTGCAGTGCCTCACCTACGCGCACCAGGCCGGTCGCGCGGTGGAGCCGTCCATCCGCCTGGATGACCATGAACGGGCCCACGTCTACCAGTACCTGGTGCTGGGGCCGCTGTACCTTCCGGTGTATCTGCTGTGCGGTGGCGTCAGTGCGCGCAATCCGTTCGAACGCGCCGCCGACTTCTACGCCCATCACGGCCACGGCTGGTGGCCGCGCCCAAGGCGCTTCAAATAGCCTCCCGGCGACGCCCGCACCTGCACGTCGCGTTACATCTTCGTTAAAAACGCGCATTCATCCTGCCGCGATCCGTCGTCATATCCATGCAACGCGTCGTCATTACGATTCGTGACATCCGAGTCAGCTTCAACAGGCTAAGCTGCATCACGGTGACGGCTAACGTAGTACTGCAGCCGCCATCTGCAACAGAAGCAGTACGCAAACTGGAGGAGCACATCACATGGCAATCGTTCTTTATGTCGGTGGTAGCAAGGATGGCGACAAGGGCGTGGTGCCCCACGGCTTCAGCAAATCCCGCGCCGATACCGCGCTGGGGCCGGAGTTCTACACCGAGCGGTTCATGGAACTGCAGGGCGTGGGCAAGGTCAGGCTGATGGCGCTGGAAGGGCTGCGCGACGACATCGTCATGCAGCATGCCGCACGCCATTACCGCTGATCGTTGAAGTAGGGCCTGGCGCGCATCGGGTGCGCGTCGCGCCGGCATCCCAGCCCCACGCCAGGATGCCGGCCCCCCGGCCGGAATGCCGAACAGCCGGCTGCCGATGTGTCAACGCCTTCCCGAGTCCGTCGCGTGGAGCCAGAATGGGGGCTTTCCGATAACGCGGCTCCGGCCGGAAGCAATGTCAGACATCAAGCTTGCCCAGCAGATCGCCCAGACCATCGCCGACGAGATCGGTGCCCAGGCCGCCCAGGCGCGTGCCGCCATCGCATTGCTGGATGAGGGCGCCAGCGTGCCGTTCATCGCGCGCTACCGGAAGGAAGTCACCGGCGGGCTGGACGACACGCAGCTGCGCAACCTGGAAAGCCGACTGACCTACCTGCGCGAACTGGAGGACCGCCGCGCCGCGGTGCTGGCGAGCATCGAAGAGCAGGGCAAGCTCAGCGACGAACTGCGCGGCGACATCCTGGCCGCCGATACCAAGAGCCGCCTGGAAGACCTGTACCTGCCGTACAAACCCAAGCGCCGCACCCGCGCGCAGATCGCCCGTGAAGCAGGCCTTGAGCCCCTCGCCGATGGCCTGCTGGCTGATCCCGGGCAGGACCCGCAGGCGTTCGCTGCAGGCTTCATCGATGCCGACAAGGGCGTTGCCGATGCGAAGGCGGCACTGGAAGGCGCGCGCGCGATCCTGATGGAACGCTGGGGCGAAGATGCCGCACTGGTCGGCGAACTGCGTGACTGGCTGGCGGGCAATGGCGTGATCCGCGCCCGTGTTGCTGAAGGCAAGGAAACCGAAGGCGCCAAGTACCGCGATTATTTCGAGCACGCCGAGGCGCTGGCGAAGATTCCATCGCACCGCCTGCTGGCCCTGTTCCGCGCGCGCCGCGAGGAGATCCTGTTCCTGGAACTGGACCCGGGCAGCGATGCCGAGGCCGGACATCAGTACGCCGAAGGCCGCGTGGCTTACAAGGCCGGCATCGCCGACCAGGGGCGCCCCGCCGATCGCTGGCTGCTGGATGCCTGCCGCCTGACCTGGCGCGCCAAGCTGCACATGCACCTGCTGCTGGACCTGTTCAACCAGGCGCGCGAAAAGGCCGAAGCCGAAGCGATCAACGTGTTCGGCGACAACCTCAAGGACCTGCTGCTGGCGGCGCCGGCCGGGCCGAAGACGGTGCTCGGGCTGGATCCGGGCATCCGCACCGGCTGCAAGATCGCGGTGGTGGATGCCACCGGCAAGCTGCTCGCCACCGAAACCATCTACCCGCATGAACCCCGGCGGCAGTGGTCGCAGTCGCTGCAGACGCTCAAGGCGCTGTGCATGCAGCACAACGTCGAACTGATCGCGATCGGCAACGGTACCGCCAGCCGCGAAACCGACAAGCTGGCCGGCGAGGTGATCGCTGCCTGTGCCGATCCGAAGCTGCAGAAAGTGGTGGTCAGCGAAGCGGGCGCCTCGGTGTATTCGGCATCGGAATTCGCGGCGAAGGAGTTCCCGGGGCTGGACGTGTCGCTGCGTGGCGCGGTGTCCATCGCCCGCCGCCTGCAGGATCCGCTGGCCGAACTGGTGAAGATCGAACCCAAGGCGATCGGCGTGGGCCAGTACCAGCACGACGTGGACCAGTACCGGCTGGCACGGGCCCTGGATGCGCGCGTGGAGGACTGCGTCAACGCGGTCGGCGTGCACGTCAATACCGCCTCGGCCGCGCTGCTGTCGCGCGTGTCCGGGTTGTCGTCCACGGTGGCCGAAAACATCGTTCGCCACCGCGACGAGAACGGTCCGTTCAAGCGCCGCAAGGATCTGCTGAAGGTGCCGCGGCTGGGCGACAAGACGTTCGAGCAATGTGCCGGCTTCCTGCGCATCGCCGATGGCGACCAGCCGCTGGATGCCTCGGCGGTGCATCCGGAAGCGTATCCGGTGGTGGAGCGCATCGTGGCGGCGACCGCGCGCCCGATCAAGGCGCTGATCGGCGATGGCGGCTTCCTGCGGAGCCTGAAGGCCGAGCAGTTCACCGACGCGACCTTTGGCGTACCCACCGTGCGCGACATCCTGAAGGAACTGGAAAAGCCCGGCCGCGATCCGCGTCCGGAGTTCAAGGCCGCGCGCTTCGCCGAGGGCGTGGAGGACATCAAGGACCTGCGCGAAGGCATGGTGCTGGAGGGCGTGGTGAGCAACGTGGCCGCGTTCGGCGCGTTCGTGGACATCGGCGTCCATCAGGACGGCCTGGTACATATCTCCGCGCTGTCGGACACCTTCGTCAAGGATCCGCGCGACGTGGTCAAGGCCGGCGACATCGTCAAGGTGAAGGTGCTGGAGGTGGACGTGGCGCGCAAGCGCATCGCGCTGACCCGGCGCCTGGATGATGTCCCGGGGCAGGCGACCAGCCGGCCCGGCGCGCGTGACGAGCGGTCCGGTGGCAACGCCGGCAGCGGCGCGGCTCGCCGTGACGGCGGCATGCGGGGCCAGGGACGTGGCACCGGGGCCGGCCGCCCGGCCAGCGCCGCGCCACCGGCCAACAACGCATTGGCCGACGCCTTTGCCCGGGCAAAGCGCAGCTGACGATCCCGCCAACGGGCTGCAAGAGACAGCCCATGGCGTATCCGGTCAGGGTGGTGGCGCGGGGCGCCCGGTTTGATTCCGCATTCAGCATGACTTGGCTTGAATGGGGTATCGGGCCGGGAGCCTGTCATCCGGGAGGGCCGCGATGGCCTACGCTGCAATCGAACATGCCCGCCACACCCGTGTGGCGTGGGCATGGCGTGCCTGCGGGAGCCGGCGATGACCGATCCCTCCGTGCCGCCCATGCCGTCGGATACCACCCTGCAGGAACAGCTGGCCCAGGCGTTGGACCAGGTGCGTCGTCTGCAGATGGTGATCGATGGCTGTGCGGCCGGCAGCTGGGAATGGAATGTGCGCACCGGTCAGATGCGGGTCAACGAGCGCTGGGCCGCCATCGCAGGCTATGCGCTGGACGAACTGCAGCCGATATCGGCCGATACCTTTGAACGGCTGGTGCATCCGGACGACCTGCCGCGCTCCGTCCGGCTGCTGCGCGCGCATCTGGAAGGGTGCAGCGACGCCTATGAATGCCTGCTGCGCATGCGTCACCGCCTGGGTCACTGGGTGTGGGTGCAGGACCGTGGACGGGTCTATGAACGCGATGCGCGCGGCCAGCCGGTGTGGATGGCCGGCGCGTTAACCGATGTCAGCGACCTGCAGCAGGCGCGTGCCGAAGCACGGCGGGCCGAAGGCAAGTTCGCCGGTGCGTTCAGCAGCGCGGCGCTGGGCATGGCGCTGGTGTCGCTGGAAGGGCAGTGGCTGGAGGTCAACGATGCGCTGTGCCAGCTGCTGGGCTATGCGCGTAGTGAACTGATGCAGGTGGATTTCCGGCGCCTGACGCATCCGGACGACGCCGATGGCGATCTGGACCTGGTGCTGGGGCTGCTGCAGGGGCAACACGCGCATTTCCACCTGGAGAAGCGCTACCTGCGGCGCGACGGCAGTACGCTCTGGGCCCGGCTGTCGGTTTCGCTGGTGCGTGATGAACGGAGCGAGCCGCTCTATTTCGTGGCGCAGATCCAGGACCTGACCGCCGAACGCACCAGCGAACAGCGCGTGCTGGATGCCGAGCAGCGCAGCCGGATCACTTTGGATGCGGTGGCCGACCTGGTGCTCAGCGTGGACCTGCAAGGCTGCATCGAACATGCCAATGCGGCGGCGATACGCGCATTGGGCAGCACGGATGGGAGGGCGCTGCAGGGGCAGGATGTGACGGCGGTGCTGCAGCTGACCACCGAATATGCGCCGCACTCGCTGCTGGATCCTGCCGTGCTGCTGGATCCGCACAGCAACGCGGTGGACCTGCATTCGGACCTGCTGCTGGTGCAGGGGGAACAGCGCGTGCCGGTGGACCTGTCGCAGGCGTGGTTGCACGACGATGCCGGCCGCCTGAGTGGCGCGGTATGGGTGATCCGCGACGTGACCCAGCTGCGCGCGCGCCAGCGCGAGGCACGCCAGCTGGCGGAGCTGGACCCGCTGACGAACCTGGTGAACCGGCGCGGCTTCGAAGCGCACCTGCAGCAGGCGATAGCGCACCTGGAACGCACCGGCCAGGCCGCGTCGCTGATGTTCATCGACCTGGACCAGTTCAAGCCGGTCAACGACACCTGGGGCCATCTGGCTGGCGATGCGGTGCTGTGGGCGGTGGCCAACGTGCTGCGCCAGGGCGTGCGTGATTCGGACGTGGTGGCGCGGCTGGGCGGCGATGAGTTCGCGGTGATCCTGGTCGGCTGTTCGCTGAAACGCGCGCGCCGGATCGGCGACGACGTGCTGCAGACCATCGCCGGGCTGGGCATTCCCTGGGAACAGCAGCGTATCGGCGTCGGTGCGAGCATCGGCATCGCCGCCATCCGCTCCGGCATGCAGGTGGACGACGCCGTCGCCGCCGCCGATGCCCAGTGTTACCTGGCCAAGGCGGCTGGTCGCAATAACGTGCAATCTGAAAAAGGCAACGGCGGGGACTGATGTCCTGTGTGGCAGGGCGAACCTGTCGTCTCAGCCCATGAGAGCGCGACCGGCAACAATGGCTCCGGATCGACACAGGACGGAGAATGCCATGACAAAGTGGAACGGGATGCGCGGGGACGCGATGGAGCCGGGCACGAACGGCTGGAGCTCGGCCGGTGGGAGCGTGTCCGGTTGGAGCGCGACCGGTTGGAACAGGGGCGTGCTTCGCGCATATGCACCGGCGGTGATGTGCTGGTTCGCCGCTGCCCTGGCGCTGGCGTGGCGGGAGCGTGTGCAGCCCGGCGTGGCGAGCATCGAACTGGCAGACGTGCTGCAGTGGAGCGTGATCGTGCTGCTGCTGGCCACGGTGATACACGGGAGCTGGGTCAGCTGGCGCCTGTGGCAGGCGCGGCAGGCAGCTGCGTGATCGTTCCCCCTGCACAGCGGCGCCGGTTTTGATTACACTACGCGGCCACGCTGCCGGTGTGGCGGAATGGTATACGCAGCTGACTCAAAATCAGCCGGGGGAAACCCCATGAAGGTTCGAGTCCTTTCACCGGCACCAGTACTGCAGAAAGCCAGGCCCACCGCCTGGCTTTTTTGTTGCCCGTGAACCGGTTCTCGAACGGTGAGACCCGGACGCGGCAGGATGGTGGCCCCGTCGCACAAAAGGACCATCCCATGAGCAGTGCAGACACATCGCCGCCCGGGCGCTGGCTGGAGAGCGTGCCGGATATCGAGGCCTACCGGGCGCTGCGCGTGGCCGCCGGCCTGAGCGCCAAGAGCGCGGAAGCGGCCGCCCGCGGGCTGCCCAATACGCTGCATGCGGTCTGCCGGTACGAAGGCCAGGAACTGGTGGCGATGGGCCGGATCATCGGCGATGGTGGCTGCCACCTGCAGGTGGTGGACATCGCGGTCGTTCCGCAGCGTCAGGGCCGGGGACTGGGCAGGGAGGTCATGCAGCGGTTGTGCGGATGGCTGGAGCAGAACGCGCCGCCAAGCGCTTATGTGAGCCTGCTGGCCGACGGCGAGGCACATCGCCTGTATGCGCGGTATGGATTCCAGCTGACCGCACCGGCGTCGGTCGGCATGGCGCGCCGCTTCTAGGCATGTTGCCTGGCAGGCTTGCTGGCAAGGCTCTCTGGCACACAAAAAAAACCCGGCCGAAGCCGGGTTTCTGAAAAATTGGCGTCCCCACGGGGATTCGAACCCCGGTCGCCACCGTGAAAGGGTGATGTCCTAGGCCTCTAGACGATGGGGACGCACGAAAAACTCAAGTTGTACTGCGCTTCCAGGCGGCCTGTTGCCTGAAAGTGGTGGAGCCAAGCGGGATCGAACCGCTGACCTCCTGCATGCCATGCAGGCGCTCTCCCAGCTGAGCTATGGCCCCGTGTTGCTAGCCGCCCATCATACCGGCTGGTTCACATTAGTGGAAGCTTTTTCTGCTTCCTGTCGCGTCCATCATCCGCCATTGAAGGTGAAGGAGATGCAGCGCGCCAACCATGTGATGCCGGAGGCGGTGAACAAAAAAGACCCGGTTTCGGCCGGGTCCTCGATTGTTCTGATGAGTGGCGTCCCCACGGGGATTCGAACCCCGGTCGCCACCGTGAAAGGGTGATGTCCTAGGCCTCTAGACGATGGGGACGCAGATCTCATCAATTTCGTTCGCGACCTCCCGACGGCCTAATGCCGGAAGTTTGGTGGAGCCAAGCGGGATCGAACCGCTGACCTCCTGCATGCCATGCAGGCGCTCTCCCAGCTGAGCTATGGCCCCACGTCGCTGAGGTGCGAAATCATAGCGATGGGTACCGGGGTTGGCAAGCATTTGTTACGGTTTTCTGCACGTCATTCATTCGCCCGGAAGACGTTGCCGACGCAGGCGCAGCGCATTGCCGATCACCGACACCGAACTCAGGCTCATCGCCAGGGCGGCGAGCATCGGCGACAGGCTGATGCCCCAGGGCATCAGCACACCCGCGGCGATGGGAATACCAAGCCCGTTGTAGGCGAATGCGAAGCCGAGGTTCTGGCGCATGTTGCGCAGCGTGGCGCGCGACAACTGGCGTGCACGCAGGATGCCGCGCAGATCGCCCTTGACCAGCGTCACCTGTGCGCTGGACATCGCCACATCGGTGCCATTGCCCATCGCGATGCCGACATCCGCGCCGGCGAGCGCGGGTGCATCGTTGATGCCGTCGCCGGCCATCGCGACACGCCGCCCCTCCTGCCGCAGGCGCTCCACCAGTGACGCCTTGTCCTGCGGGCGTGCTTCGCCGTGAACCTCATCCAGGCCGAGTTCGGCAGCCACCGCGCGCGCGGTGCGTTCACCATCGCCGGTGGCCATCACGATACGCAGGCCGTCGGCGCGCAACGCGGCGATGGCTTCAGCCGTGGTGGGCTTGATCGGATCGACCACCGACAGTACGCCGGCCAGCCGGCCATCGGCGGCCAGGTACATCACGCTGGCACCGTTGGCGCGTTGTGCATCGGCCTGCGCGACCAGTGCCGGGTCCAGCGCCACGTGATGGTCGGCCATCAATGCGGTGTTGCCGATCAGCAGTGTGCGGTCCTCCACTGCGCCGCGCGCACCGAGGCCGGTGAGCGAATCGAATCCCGCCACCGGCAGCAACGGCGTGCCACGCCTGCGCGCTTCGGCGACGATCGCCATCGCCAGCGGATGCTCGCTGCCCTGGTCCAGGCTGGCTGCCCACTGCAGTATCTGCGCCGCATCGAAGCCCGCCGCGGCGACCACCTGGCCGAACACCGGGCGGCCTTCGGTCAGCGTGCCGGTCTTGTCCACCACCAGCGTGTCGATGCCGGCCAGCGCTTCGATCGCCTCGGCATCGCGGAAGAGTACGCCCTGCTGCGCCGCGCGTCCGCTGGCGACCATGATCGACATCGGCGTGGCCAGCCCCAGCGCACATGGACAGGCGATGATCAGCACGGCGACGGCGTTGAGCACGCCATGGGTCCAGGAGGGCGCCGGCCCGTAAATGCCCCAGCCCAGCAGCGTCAGCACGGCCACCAGCAGCACGGCGAGCACGAATCCGTAGGCGACCTTGTCGGCCATCTTCTGCATCGGCGCGCGTGAACGCTGTGCCTGCGCCACCAGCTGCACGATCTGCGCCAGCAGCGAGCCGTCGCCGACCCGGTCGGCCTCGATGACCAGGCTGCCGGACCCGTTCAACGTCGCACCGATCACGGTGTCTCCGGGGCCTTTCGCCACCGGCACCGGTTCGCCGGTGAGCATCGATTCGTCCAGGTGCGATCGGCCGTCCAGCACATGCCCGTCCACCGGCACCTTCTCGCCGGGCCGCACGCGCAGGCGGTCGCCGGTGCGCAGCGCCGACAGTTCCACATCGTGTTCGCTGCCGTCGGCATCGATGCGCCGTGCGGTTTTCGGCGCCAGTCCCAGCAGGGCCTTGATCGCTTCGGACGTGCGTGCCCGCGCACGCAGTTCCAGCACCTGGCCCAGCAGGGTCAGCGAGACGATCATCGCGGCCGCCTCGAAGTACACGCCGACATGTCCGTGCTGGCGGAACGAAGCGGGGAACAGTCCGGGTGCGAGGGTGGCCACGACGCTGTAGCCGTAGGCGGCGATCACGCCGGTGCCGATCAGCGTCCACATGTTCGGACTGCGGTTGCGGATCGACTGCGCCCAACGCTTCAGGAACGGCCCGCCGGCCCACAGCACCACCGGGCTGGCCAGCAGCGCTTCGAGCCACACCCGCACAGTAGGCGGAAGGCCATGCAGCAGCGGCGTCATCGCCAGCATCGCCAGGGCCATGGTGGCCACGCTCAGCGGCAGCGAATACCAGAAACGGCGGCGGAAATCGGCCAGCTCGGGATTCTCGTCCTCGTCCAGGGTGGGCATCATCGGTTCCAGCGCCATGCCGCAGAGGGGGCAGGTGCCCGGGCCCGGCTGGACGATCTGCGGGTCCATCGGACAGGTGTACAGCGTGCCTTCCGGTACCGGCGCAGGCGCGGTCGGCGTCGGATCCAGGAAACGCTGCGGCTCGGCGATGAAACGTTCGCGGCAGCGCGCGGAGCAGAAATGCCAGTCCTGACCTTCCACGCGCGCATGGTGCGGCGATTTCTCAGGGTCCACCTGCATGCCGCACACGGGATCGCGGTGGCCAGCGTGGGCGGGGTCGCCACCGTCAGCCGCTGCACCTGCCGGTGCGTGCCCGCCGCAGCAGGCATGGGGTGTGCGATCACTCATGCGGGGTCCTCCTGCAACGCGGCCATGATGGGGCAGGCCGCCAGATCGCCATGGCCGGGGCAGGCATCGATCAGCTGGGCGAGGGCGCTGCGCATCCGCTGCAGTTCCCGAAGACGCTGTTCGACATCGGCCAGCCGGGCTGCCGCGGCGCTGCGCACATCGGACATGTCCTGGTCGCGCCGGCTGGACAGGGCCAACAGCCCGGCGATCTCATCCAGGGTGAACCCCAGCGTCTTGGCGCGCCGGATGAAGCGCAGCCGCCGCACCGCGTCCTGGTCGAAGATACGGTAGCCCGCCGGCGAGCGCCGCGCGGCGGGCAACAGCTGCTGGCGCTCGTAGTAGCGGACGGTATCGATCGGCACACCCGTCTGGCGTGCGAGCTGTCCAATGTTCATAGGCACCTCCTAGTGTGACCATCATCAACCCGGGAGTGTGGTCCAGAGTCAATAACTGCTGAAACGCTTCGGTATTGACTCACTTTGCAGCTTTCTTCATAGCCGCCGCCTGTGTGCGATTCCTAACCTGCAGCCACCGAAGAGTCACGCCGTCAATGGCTCGGCTCGGTTCGTGAGAGGCAAGAGGAGGAGCAGATGGACGCACACAAGAACGATCCGACTGAAATCGCAGTAGTGGAATACCCTGGCGCCGATCCGTCGGCTGCATCCATGCTGGCCGAGATGGCACATGTGGGCAATCGACTGGCCCAGCAGCAGGGCCGGCATACCGCACGCATCCTGGTGTCGCGCTGGGTGATGGCCGCCGATGGTGGCGGGCCGCAGCGGGTCGCCGGAGCCGAACTGCTGGACGCCACTGTCCCGGCGATCATCGCGCTTCCGGGCCAGGTCAGCCAGCACGGACAGATCCGTGACGAGGCCATCCTGCTGGACTGGCTGAGCGCCCATTACGATGGCGGCAGCCTGCTGGCCGGTGTAAATGACGGAATCGGCGTGCTTTCGCGTGCCGGCCTGCTGACCGGTCGTGCGGTGGCCAGCCTGGATGCCAGCCGCTTTCCGGGCCTCAATGCGCAGAACGGCAGCTGGGTGCCGAGCGAACGTTCGCTGGTGGATGATGGCGACCTGCTCACCGTGAGCGGCCCGCAGGCATGGCGGTTCCTGGGCCTGCGCCTGCTGTACCGCGTGCACGGGCAGGGCGTGATGGCGGCGGTGGCGCAGCAGCAGGGCATCGTGGTGCCGGCGGGCATGCAGCAGGACCTGGAGCGTTTCAGCGCCAACTTCGCCCATGGTGACCGCGACGTGCTGAAGGCACAGCGCTGGCTGCACACCACGGCCGCGCGCGGTGCCACCCTGGGCGCCATCTGCCAGGCCTCCGGGCTGGAGCCGCGGACCCTGCAGCGGCGCTTCCTGAAGGCCACCGGTCTGCGCCCCATCGAGTACTGCCAGCGCCTGCGCATCGCCAAGGCACAGCTGCTGCTGCAGCAGGGCGGGGCCATCGATGAAGTGGCATGGGGCGTGGGCTATGCGGACCAGAGCGCCTTCCGGCGGCTGTTCCTGCGGGTCGTCGGGATGACGCCGGCGACGTACCGGCGCATGGTGGCGGGCAAGCTGCGCGACCGTTCCAGCACGTCGATGCCGCTGCCGGCGCCTTCACCGATGGGCACGCCGGTGCGCCCGATCGACCGCCACGCGGCCTGAGTGACCAGGCTTCTCTCCTGCGCCGGGGACGATGTTCCGGCAGAGTGGCCGCCTGGCGGACTGCAGGAGCGGAGATGTCGATGACAAGCCTGGGGCCAGTGCCACTGCCGGTGGTGCTGGCCGTCTTTCCGCTGGTCCTTTCACTGCTGCTGGCGCGTTGCTGGCCTGGGCGTGCCGCGGGCGCGTGGCGGCCCGTTGCCGCAGTGCTGCTGGACATGTACCTGATCGGCCTGCTGGGCGCACGCGTGCTGTTCGTGCTGCGCCACCTGCCCGAATACAGCGCCGCGCCATGGTCCATGCTGGGCATCGGCGATGGTGGATTCGACGGCATCGGGTTCTTCGCGGCAGCGGCTGCATGGGCTGCATGGAAGCTGCGTGCCATGCAGGCATCGCGCACCATCGTGCTGTACTGCGCGCTGTTCGGCACCTGCACGTGGGGCCTGGGTTCGCTGCTGCTTCAGCACTGGCAGGCGCAGCATGTGCGCGTGCCGACACTGGTACTGCAGGATCTGCAGAGCACGCCAGCCACGCTGGCATCCACGGATGGGCGACCGCTGGTGGTGAACCTGTGGGCCAGCTGGTGCGGTCCCTGCGTCCGCGAAATGCCGGTGCTGGCCAGGGCACAGCAACGCCATGGCCAGGTGCGCTTCGTCTTCGTCAACCAGGGCGAAGATGCCGCCACGGTGGCGCACTTCCTGCAGCGGCATGCGCCGCACCTGCGCGGGGTGCTGCTCGACGAGGTGGCGGCGACCTCACAGGTGCTGGGCGTACAGGTCTACCCCGGGACGCTGTTCTTCGACGGCGATGGCCGCCTGCGCGAGCTGCACGTGGGCGAACTGAGCGCGGCCGGGCTCGAACACAAACTGCGCAGGCTGCGTTAGCCTGCGCGGGCATTCAAAGAGGAGTTGTCATGTTGTCCAGTTCCCTGCGCGCCGCTCCGATGGCGCTTGTTCTGCCCATGCTGCTGGCGTTGTCCGGCTGTGGGCAGGCGGAGACGCCGCCGAAGGCGGCCGATGGTAAAGACGCCAAGGCCGCCGCAACCCCGGCTGGCAATGTGCCGGCGGTGCTCAAGGGCATCGAAAAGCATGGTTTCGAGGTGGTTGGTGAGTTCGACGCTCCGGGTGGACTGCGCGGCTTCGCCGGTGTGGTCGGTGGCCAGCAACCGGCCGCAGCATATGTGACGCCGGATGGCAGTCATGTACTGGTCGGCAGCCTGTTCGACGCCGAAGGCAACGACGTGGCCAAGGATGCGCTGGAACAGAAGGTGGCCGGGCCGATGTCCACGCGGATCTGGAACAGGCTGGAGTCCAGCGCCTGGGTAGCCGATGGCAAGGCCGACGCACCGCGCGTGGTCTATACCTTCAGCGATGCCAACTGCCCGTACTGCCACCGGTTCTGGGAAGCGGCGCGCCCGTGGGTGGATGCCGGCAAGGTGCAGTTGCGCCACATCCTGGTCGGCGTGATCCGCGAGGACAGCCCGGGCAAGGCGGCGGCGATTCTGTCCGCGCCCGATCCCGCTGCCGCGCTGCTGGAGAACGAGAAAGCGTTCGGCAACGGCGGCATCAAGCCGGTTGCGCTGAGTGCCGAAGTCTCCCGGAAGCTGGATGCGAACCAGACGCTGATGGTGGAAATGGGCTTCCAGGGCACCCCGGGCATCCTGTTCAAGGACGCCGAGGGCCATGTGCAGCGTCGCTCCGGCATGCCGCAGGGCGATGACCTGACGCTGGTGCTCGGCCCGCGCTGAGGGGCTGCGGCGCTGTTCAGCCGTTGTGGGGCCGGCCGCTGGCGGGCATCGCGGGGGTCATCGCGGTGGTGTGCCGCCGCCCGGCCAGTAGTGGCTGTCCGGCGTGGCACGGGCGCCGAAGATCGCCTGGCCGACGCGCACCACCGTCGCCCCTTCCTCGATGGCGATCTCGAAATCACCGGACATGCCCATCGACAGCGCGTCCAGGCCAATGCCGTCCGGAGCGTCCTGGCGCAGCCGGTCGCGCAGTTCGCGCAGGCGCACGAAGCAGGCGCGCACGCGCGCGGTGTCCGGAGAGAATTCCGCCAGCGTCATCAATCCCCTCACGCGCAACCGGTCGAAGGCGGGCAACTGCCGCAGAAAGGCATGGGCCTGCGCAGGCTCCAGCCCGTATTTGCTGGCTTCGGCCGACGTGTTGACCTGCACCAGTACGTCCAGGCGACGATCCTCCAGTTCCAGGCGCTGCTGCAGGGCCTGCGCCACGCGCAGGCTGTCCAGTGCCTGGAACTCGGCGGCGAAACGTGCCACATCCCTGGCCTTGTTGGTCTGCAGGTGGCCGATCACCGACCAGCGCAGACCCTGCAGGTCCGCCAGCGCGGTGGCCTTGCGCTGCGCCTCCTGCACCTTGTTTTCGCCGAGTTCGCGACAACCAGCCGCCCAGGCCATGCGCAGGCGCGCTTCATCGACGGTCTTGCTGACCGGCAGCAGCCGCACATCCTGCGGATCGCGGCCCACGCGCTGGCAGGCGCCATGGATGCGCCGGTGGACCATTTCGAGGTTGTGCGCGATGGCGGCCACGCTGTCGGCCTGCGGCCAGCCATGGGAGGGTGCGGGCACCGGTGGTTTCCTGCGTTCAAGACCGGCCGATAGTGTCGCCGGCTGGTGCGCGATGGGCCAGTGCTGCAGCGCGGTCAGGGGGAGGCGGGCGTGTCCGGATGCACATGGAAGGAACGCCCGCTGTCATCGATGAACATCAGTTCCGGTTTGCCCTGCCAGGACGTCAGCATCGCGCCGGTATTGTTCTGGTGCTTGACCATCAGGGTGGCGCCACGATCCGGATTGGCCACCACCTTGAAGACTTCGGTGGCGCCGGATGCATCGTCCAGGGTCAACAGTGCTTCGCCACCGGCATCGGAGGTGCCGTAACCGCCGCGCTCGGAACCATCGGGGCCGAGCAGGATCAGCCCGGACAACGGCGTGGCACGTGGTCCTGCGGGCTTGCCTGCGATGGTGGGATCGGGAACCGGTGCGCCAAGGATCAGCCGCGCCTGACCGGCGGCATCGGAGATCACCACACCGCGGGCATGGACGATGCGTTGCGGTGAGTCCAGCTGGTGCTGGCGCCAGGCGGTCCAGCCGCAGGCCAGCAGCGCAAGCGAGGAAACGATGAGGGTGGCGACGTTCAGGGCACGTGACATGTGCGGACTCCTTCCATGGAACATGGCAGGCACGATAGCTCATGCGTGCCGGGCGCTCCAGCGCGGCATTCGACGTTTGGCGGATACGACCGAGGTTGACAGTATCCGACGGCCTCACCACTCTTTGCCTGTCGGACTGCACCACGCAACCCGATGCAGGGGCAGGTGGTCATGCCGGACGGAGGGGTCCGCGCGCATGCCAGCCATGGCCCCATCCTTTGCGGCGGCGCTGTGACGTCCGCTGCCCATGGCCCCCCGCTGCTCCCTTCGGCGGCACCCCTTCCAGGACCGACTGCGCAGGCATCGGTAAAGAAACGCCCGTCGATGAAAACGTTTACAAAGCCGCTTTCCCTGTCCGCCGCCCTCGCCATGGCGCTTGCCGCGCCGGCGTTTTCCGCTGAGCAGGCACCTGCGTTCACCGTGCTTGGCCTGATGCGACCGCCCGCAGCTGCCGATACGCAGGTCCTTGCCGCACAGCTGCCCGCGGTGGACGTGGACCTGATCAGCATTGCGGGGGTGACACGCGCGGTGGGCGACATCGATCCCCTGCAGAGTCTTGCCGACCAGCTGGGCTACACCTATCGCTTCGTGACGGCCAGCGAGGATGCGCAGGGAACGGCAACCGGGCATGTGCTGCTGACGCGGCTGCCGGTGCAGGCCGAAGATGCGCCCGGCGCTGCCGGAAGCGGCTACCTGCGGCTGGCCGACGGCCGCCATGGGGTGGCGGTGTATGCCGATGCCGGTGGCGATGCCGCGGCGCTGGCAGCGCGCGTGCAACGTTCGCGTCTCGACGCGCCGGCCGTGGTGCTGCGGGCCGGTTCCCATGCCGTGGAGGGTTTCGAGGCAACCGGCATGGTGGGCGTGGACAGCGCCGGTTTCGCCACCGGCGCGGATACACCGCTGCCGCTGCATGATGCTGCCGGCAGGCCGCTCCAGGCGCGCCTGCTCAACCTTGCGTACGCGCCGTCCGGCGCGCAGGACAGGCCGTGGATGGATGCCACCCTGGCCGCCGACGAGCGCGCCCGGCTGCTGCTCGCGCAGATGACCCAGGACGAGAAATTCCAGATGCTGCGCAGCTACTTCGGGCTGGGCAAGGACGGCGGGCCGCTGCCGGACGGCGCGGTGGGGTCGGCGGGGTTCGTGCCCGGCGTGCCCCGCCTGGGCATTCCGTCGCAGCAGTCCGCGGATGCGGGAGTGGGTGTCACCAATCCGGGCGGCATCCGTCCCGGCGACCATGCCACCGCGATGCCATCGGGACCGTCCACGGCCTCCACGTGGAATCCGCGCGTTGCCTGGGAAGGCGGTGCGACGATGGGCCGGGAAGCCTGGCAGCAGCGCTTCAACATCCTGCTTGGCGGCAGCGTGAACCTGCAGCGCGATCCGCGCAACGGACGCAATTTCGAATACGCCGGCGAGGATCCGCTGCTGGCGGGCAGCATCGTGGGAGCGTCGATAGCCGGCATCCAGAGCCAGCATGTCATCTCCACGATGAAGCATTACGCGCTCAACGACATGGAGACGCGGCGCAACTTCCACGACGTGCGGATCAACGAGCAGGCGATGCACGAATCGGACCTGCTGGCGTTCGAGATCGCCATCGAGCACGGCAGGCCGGGTTCCACGATGTGCGCCTACAACCGGATCAACGGCGTATACGCCTGCGAGCACGCCTACCTGATGAACCAGGTGCTGAAGCAGGAATGGAAGTTTCCGGGTTTCGTGATGTCCGACTGGGGCGGCGTACACAGCGGATCGAAGGCGGCCCTGGCGGGGCTGGACCAGCAGTCGGCCGGCGAAGTATTCGACGCCACCACCTTCTTCGATGCGCCGCTGCGCATGGCGGTCGGGGCGGGCGTGGTGCCGCAGGCGCGGCTGGATGACATGGTGTCGCGCATCCTGCGCACGATGTTCCTGCATGGGAATTTCGACCGTCCCCCCGTGCATGAGGCCATCGACGACGAGGCGGGTTTCGCCGTGGCCCAGCGCACGGTGGAGGAGGGCAGTGTCCTGCTGCGCAACGAGGGCGGGCTGCTGCCGCTGGCCGACACCGTCAAACGCATCGTCGTTGTCGGGGGACATGCCGACAAGGGCGTCATCGGCGGCGGGGGTTCTTCGATGGTGGGCGTCACCGCCCGTGGCACCAATGCGGTTCCCGGGGTGATGCCAACCAGCTGGCCGGGCCCGGTGATCTTCCATCCGTCGTCACCGCTGGAGGCGCTGCGCAGGGAGCGCCCGGATGCGGACATCCAGTACGTTGACGGACGTGATGCGAAGGCGGCGGCGCGCGCGGTGGCTGCCGCCGACGTTGCGATCGTGTTCGCGACCCAGTGGTCGGCCGAATCGGTGGACCTGCCCGACATGCGGCTGCCCGGCCGCCAGGACGCACTCATATCGGCAGTGGCTGCCGCCAATGCGAAGACGGTGGTGGTGCTGCAGACCAACGGGCCGGTCCGCACGCCCTGGTTGCAGCAGGTGCCTGCGCTGCTGCAGGCATGGTATCCGGGCATCCGTGGTGGCGAGGGCATCGCCGCGCTGCTGTCCGGCAGGGTCAATCCTTCTGGCCGCCTGCCGGTGACGTGGGTGGCCGACGAATCGCAGCTGCCGCGGCCGCATGTGCCTGGCCTCGGTTTCGAGCCGAAGGAAGCCGCAGTGGACACGTTCGACTTCGACATCGAAGGGGTGAATGTGGGGTACAAGTGGATGGCGGCGAAGGGCCTGACGCCTACGTTCGCGTTCGGGCACGGGCTGTCCTATTCCCGTTTCGCCTACGACAACCTGCAGGTGAGGGTGGAAGGGCAGCGCCTGGTTGCCAGCGTGGACATCCGCAATACCGGAGACCGGCCCGGCGCCGATGTGGCGCAGCTTTACCTGAAGCTGCCCGAAGGCAGCCCCACGCCGGTCCGGCTGGTGGGGTTCAACAAGGTGGCGCTGCAGCCGGGCGAGCAGCGTCGCATCCGCATCGAGGCCGAGCCGAAGACGCTGGCCAGCTTCGACACCACGGCGCGGCAGTGGAAGATCGCGGCCGGCCGCTACCAGCTCCAGCTGGGCCGCAGTGCAAGCGAGCCGGTGCAGACCGTGGACGTGCAGCTGGCGGAGACGGTGGTCCGGTAGAGCCGGGCTCTGCCCGGCTTTGATG
>JAEZCF010000039.1 GCA_023430045.1 Pseudomonadota bacterium
GGCCGGCTCCGCGGAATGCTGCAGAGCCGGCCAGCGGCCGGCACTACCGATGTCGAACGCTGCGCGGCCTGTCTTGGGGGAGCACCACCGGCGCGGTGGCGAACGGGCAACAAAAAACCCGCCTGTCGCCAGGCGGGTTTTCGATGCTTCCGGTCAGACCCAGAGGACTCAGGCGTCCAGGCGGACCAGCCAGCCGTGACGGTCCGGCAGGCGGCCGTACTGGATGTCGGTCAGTTCCTTGCGCAGCGACATCGTCACTTCGCCGGCCGGGGCGTTGATGTCACCCACCGAGAAGCCTTCGCCCTTGAGCTGGCCGATCGGGGTGACCACCGCAGCGGTACCGCAGGCGAACGCTTCCACGATCTCGCCGGAGGTCACGCCATCCTTCCACTCCTCCAGGGTGACCTTGCGCTCTTCGACCTTCATGCCGCGGTCGCGGGCCAGCTGCAGGATGCTTTCACGGGTGATGCCTTCCAGGATGCTGCCCGACAGCGCCGGGGTCACCAGGGTGCCGTCCTTGTAGACCAGGAACACGTTCATGCCGCCCAGTTCTTCCAGGTACTTGCCCTCGACCGGGTCCAGGAACAGCACCTGCGAGCAGCCCTGTGCCTGCGCCTTCTGCTGCGGCAGCAGCGAGGCGGCGTAGTTGCCACCGCACTTGGCCGCGCCGGTGCCGCCCTTGCCTGCGCGCGCGTACTCGGTGGACAGCCAGATCGCGACCGGCGCCACGCCCTTGGCGAAGTACGGGCCGGCCGGGCTGGCGATGACGTAGTAGCCGGCCTTGTGCGCGCCGCGCACGCCGAGGAAGGCTTCATCGCCGATCATGAAGGGACGGAAGTACAGGCTGGATTCGTCGGCCGAGGGCACCCACGACGCATCCACGGCGATCAGCTGCTTGAGCGATTCGACGAAGATCTCCACCGGCAGTTCCGGCAGCGCCAGGCGCTGGGCCGAACGCTGCAGGCGGCGGCCGTTGGCCTCCGGGCGGAAGGTCCAGATCGAGCCGTCGGCGTGGCGGTAGGCCTTGATGCCTTCGAAGATTTCCTGGCCGTAATGCAGCACCGCGGCGGCCGGGTCCAGCTGCAGCGGACCGTACGGGCGCACCACGGCATCGTGCCAGCCGGTGTCCTTGTCCCAACGCACTTCCACCATGTGATCGGTGAAGTGCAGACCAAAACCGGGGGCGGCCAGGATGCGCTCACGCTCCTCGCTGCTGCGCGGCTGGGCGGAACGGGTGGTGTTGAAGCTCACGGAAGACTGGGACACCGGATATTTCCTGTTCTGGTTACGGGGAACGCCGTGACGCCGGCTGGCGATGGGCGGTTACAGCATGCCGGTTTCGAGCCGGGCGGCCTCGGACATCATGTGACGGCCCCACGGCGGGTCGAACACCAGCTCGACGTCGGCCTCGGCCACCGTCGGGATCATTTCCAGCTTGCTGCGCACGTCATCGACGAGGATCTCGCCCATGCCGCAGCCGGGCGCAGTGAGGGTCATCTTGATGTCGACCTCGCGCTGGCCGTCGTCCAGGTGCTTGAGGTCCACTTCATAGACCAGCCCCAGATCGACGATGTTGAAGGGGATCTCCGGATCGAAGCAGGTGCGCAGCTGCTGCCACACCAGTTTTTCGACCTCCTCGTCGGAGGCATCGGCGGGCAGTTCCAGCGCCGGGGGCGCTTCCTTGCCGATGGCATCGCCATCCTTGCCGGCGATGCGGAACAGATTGCCTTCGACAAAGACGGTATAGCTGCCACCCAGGGCCTGGGTGATATAGCCATAGCTGCCAGCGGGCAGCGTGACCGTTTCGCCCTGCGGGACCATGACGGCCTCGCAGTCGCGTTCGAAGTGGACAGGTTCACTGCTACGGGAATACATGTGGATCGATATGGGGGTCGCGGCCAATTCCCGCAAGGCGACCATTTTAGCCCAGTGGCCGCCCACGCGCCGGTCACCCCGCAAGCCGGTATCCTGTGGGGACTTACAGGAAGATTGCATGTCGCCCACGTCCGTGCCTGTCCGGAGCCGCCACTGGCTCTGGCCCCCGCTGTTTCTGCTTGGTGTTGTCACGGCCACGCTGGCCTGGTTGTTCATCGCCCTGCTCACCGGCCGCCAGGCCAGCTGGATGGCGGTTGTAGCCGCGCTGGAGATCGCGTTCATGCTGCGCCTGGGCACCCTGCGCGCCGGTGCCCCCCGGGTGGTGCTGACCGTGCTGGCCACCGTGCTGGTTGCGCTGGCGGCCAACTGGGGGATCGCCTCGGCCTACCTGGGCGGCTCGATGGGGCTCACCCCGTGGGAATCAGCGTTGCGCATGGGGCCCTATCTGGCCTGGACCCTGAGCGGCCTGGCCAACGGCGCGGTGGAATGGCTGTGGCTGGGCGTGGCGCTGGTGATCGGCTGGTGGGTGGCGAAGTAACCGCCCCACGGATGCTTCAGGTCGCCGCATCCCGGGTATCGGCGGATGCTCCGGGTCGCCTCATCCCGGGTATTGGTAGTGCCCGCCGCAGGCCGGCTCATGAAGACGCCCTGTCTCTTATACACATAAGACGCTGCCGAC
>JAEZCF010000059.1 GCA_023430045.1 Pseudomonadota bacterium
TCACGCTTCAAGGGCTTGGCCAGAGCGTGACGACCAACGGTCGTCACCCACCAGCTGAAGGCTGGTCACCTACGAGATGAAGGCAGTCACCCACCAGCTGAAGGCTGGTCACCTACCGGATGAAGGCAGTCACCCACCAGGCGAAGGTCGTCACCTATCAGTTCGTCACCCACACGCCAACGGTGGTCACCCACCATCAGCGACCCTTGACGTGCTTCATCAGGCGACGCTTGGCCTTCACCTGGCGCTCGGTGAGTACGTTCTTCTTGCCTTCGTAGGGATTGGCACCCTCGCGGAAGATGAACTGCACCGGCGTACCAACGAGCTTGAAGCGCTTGCGGAAGAAGTTTTCCAGATAGCGCTTGTACGATTCCGGCAGCTCCTTCAGGCGCGTGCCGTGCACGATGAAGGTCGGCGGATTGGCACCACCCGGATGCACGTAGCGCAGCTTGGATACATGCCCGCGGATGCTCGGTGGCGGGTTGCTCTCGTAGGCCACTTCCAGCGCCTTGTTGACTTCGCTGGTGCTGAACTCGTGGTTCGCCGAGGCATGCGCGCGGTGCACCGCGCGGAACAGCTCACGCAGGCCGGAGCCGTGCATGGCGG
This sequence comes from Pseudomonadota bacterium, assembly GCA_023430045.1. Classification (GTDB taxonomy): domain Bacteria; phylum Pseudomonadota; class Gammaproteobacteria; order Xanthomonadales; family Xanthomonadaceae; genus Stenotrophomonas. Next base: position 607 of record JAEZCF010000059.1, read on the forward strand.
AAATCCGTACCGATTCGGCCCACGGCACGAAACCCAGCTTCAGCGACAGCCGCGTTTCGGCCTGTTCGCGCTGGTAGTCGGTCAGCCCGTCCCACTTGTTGATGGCGATGACCAGCGCCCGACCGGCATCCAGCACCGCGCCCAGCACGCTGGCATCCTGGTCGGTCACGCCTTCGTGGGCATCCAGCATCAGCACCGCCACCTGGCACTGCTCGATGGCCTGCAGGGTCTTGACCACGGAGAACTTCTCCACCGCCTCGTCCACGCGCGCCTTGCGACGCAGGCCAGCGGTGTCGATGAGCCGGTACTCGCGTCCATCGCGCTCCAGGTCCACCGCGATGGAATCGCGGGTGGTGCCGGGCACTTCGGAGGCGATCATCCGTTCCTCGCCGAGGATGCGGTTGACCAGGGTGGACTTGCCCACGTTCGGGCGACCGACGAACGCAATGCGAACGCGGTTGGGATCGTTGTCCAGTTCCTCGGTGGTGCCCTCTTCCGGCAGGCGCTGCACGACTTCGTCGAGCAGATCGTCCAGGCCCTGACGATGGGCCGCCGAGACGGTGAGCATCTCGCCGAAGCCGTACCGCGCGAACTCCGAACGCACCGCATCCTCGTCGGTGCCGTCGATCTTGTTGATCAGCAGCAGCGTCGGACGCGACAGCTTGCGCAGCCACGCCAGGATCTCGTCGTCCAGCGCGGAGGTGCCGTCGCGCGCGTCCACCACGAACAGGATGAGATCGGCTTCGGCGGCAGCGGCACGGGCCTGGCGCGCGGTGGCGCCGGCCAGGCCTTCTTCCTGCTCGGCGATGCCGCCGGTGTCCACTATAAGGAACGGGTTGTCCTCGTCCAGGCGACAGACACCGTAGTTGCGATCCCGCGTGACGCCGGGCTGGTCATGGACCAGGGCGTCACGGGTGCGGGTGAGCGCATTGAAAATTGTGGACTTGCCGACATTCGGCCGTCCGACCAGGGCGACCAGGGGCAGCATCGCGTTTACTCCAGAATTAATTGGCCAACCGGAATGCGGTCAGCTTGCCTTCGACGTTCTGTACCAGCACCACCCCGTCGGCCACTATCGGCTGGGCCTTTACGGTCCCGCCGGTCTTTGCCCGGGCGGCCATCGCGCCGTCGGATTGTTGCAACCAGTGTACGTAGCCTTTGTAATCGCCAACGACCACATAATCACCCTGCAGCGCCGGCCCGCTCAGCTGGCGCCGCGCCAGCGCGGTCTGCGACCAGCTGGCGGTACCGCTCTGCTTGTCCAGGCCGAATACGCCGCCCTGGTTGTCGGTGACGATCGCATACGAAGACGACAGCACCACACCGCCGGCACCGCCGTGATCGCGCGCCCACAGCGGGCGGCCGGTCGGGCCTTCGATGGCCATCGTCTGGTTCTTGAAGCTGCTGGCGTACAGGGTGCTGCCTTCCAGCACCGGTGCACCGTCGACGTCAGCCATGCGCTCCAGTTCGGTGCGCCCTTCCGGGTTGCCGACCACCTGGTCCCACAGGGTGCGACCGTCGTTGGCGGCCAGTGCCGAGATGCTGCCGTCATCGTTGCCGATGAACAGCACGCCCGGTCCCTGCACGATCGGCGCGTTGCCACGCACGGTCAGCGCCGGCAGTTCGCGCGGGTTGAACCAGCGCTGGGTGCCATTGCCCACATCGAACGCGGTGATGCGGCCATCATTGCTGCGCACATACACCATGCCCTGGCCGATGGCCGGGGCGGAAATCACTTCGCCAGGCACCTTTGCGCGCCACTTCTCGCTGCCATCATTGGCATCCAGCGCGATGACCTGGCCGTCCAGCGTACCGATGGCCACCAGCCCTTCGCCCACGCCGGGACCACCGGACAGGCGCAGCTTCGGCTTCTTCTTTTCCTTGGCCGGCTCGTACGTCCAGACCTTCTTGCCGCTCTGCAGATCGATGGCGTGCACACCGCCGGTGATGGCAGCAGCATAGACGCGGCCATCGGCCACTACCGGACCCTGGCGGACACCGATGCGGTCCTCGCCCTTGCCCAGGTTCACGGTCCACAGCTTGTCGACCTTGACGGTCGGATCGAACTTCACCAGTTCCGCCGGTTCCTGCAGCTTCTTGGCTTCGGCGTCCTTGCCGGCGAACCAGCCCTTCACCGTGCTGCAGCCGGACAGCGCCATGCCGAGCATCGCCACCGTGGCAACCCGCTTGAGGATGACCATCTGACCCATTACACCGTCTCCTCGGTCGCCGCGACCGTGCCGCCGGCGTCCATCAACTTGGTTTCCAGCAGGCGCCGCTGGGGCGCTGCCACATCGAGCGTCTTCAGCGCCTTTTCGTACTGCCCGCGCGCTTCATCGCGCTTGCCCTGTGCCATCAGCGCGTCGCCGTGGATCTCCAGGGCGGCCGGGTCAGTCGCGCCACCCAGCAGCGAGATCGCTTCGTCGCCCTTGCCAGTGGCCACCAGCAGGCGCGCGATGCGCTGGTCGACCACATGCTTCAGGTCGCCCTTCACATCCACCGCGCGCAGGGTCGCCAGCGCGTCATCGTTCCTGCCGGCTTCCACCTGCGCCTTGGCCAGCTGCAGCCCCGCCAGTTCGGAATAGATGTTGGACGGGCCGGCATCGAGTGCCTTGACCGCAGCGCCGGCGTCTTCCAGCTTGTTGTCCTCGATGCCCTTGAGCACCTTCTGGTATTCGAGGTTGGCCGAAGCCAGCTTGTTGCCGTGCTCCTGCTGCCACCACTGCCAGCCGCCGATGGCGCCGACAGCGATCACCACGCCGCCGAGGATGCTCAGGCCATTCTTCCGCAGCCAGCTGCGGACGCGTTCACTTTGTTCGTGCTCATCGAGCAGGTCGTCGATCGCCATGCGTACTCTCGCCCTGCCCGTGCCGGAGGCTAGCTCGCCGGGGAGGACTGTTCATTGGAATTGTGGAGGCCGCGCCCTGCTTCGCTTCAGTGCGAAGCCGGGACCACGGAGCCGTCAGAGGATACCGTAAAGCGTGCGACGTTGGCTCGCCGATGCGGACCCAGATCGATGATCGCGCCATTCTGCTGAACCTCGACCTGCGAGGCGTTGCCCAGCACGATGCGCCCCACCTGCCCCGGCGAGAAGCTGCGCGACTGGCCTGCCGGGATCAGCGCCTTCTCCACCGTGCCGCCATCGGGGCCGGTGATCTCCACCCAGCTGTCGCCGTTGAATTTCAGGGCCAGGGCCCCGGCGGGCGCGACGGCGCTGGCGGGGACCGGACGCGGAACCGGGGTCAGCGACGCCATGTACGGTCCGGATGGCGAACGGCTCTGCGTGGCCGGGGCCTGCGCCGGGGCCGTGCCTTCCGGCTGGCCATCAGCGGGCGGCGCCACCGCCACGGTGGCCGGGATCACGTCCAGCGAGGCGGTATTCGGCCCGGTGTTGTTGTCCAGGTGGCCGCGGGTCGCGAACCAGACCGGCACCGCCAGCGCCGCGGTGATGCCCACGTACAGCAGGCGGCGGCCCAGGCTTTCGGCGATGCGCCGCGCGCGCGGGGTGTGGGTGTGGCTGACCAGCGTGGGCGGCACGATGGGGCCGACCTGGGCCTGTTCCAGCACCTGCCCTACATCCACGCCCAGCAGGCGCGCGTAACTGCGCAGCTGGCCACGCACGAATACCGGCGCGCCCAGGCGCTGCCACTGCTCGTCTTCAAGCGAACGCACCACCTGCACCGGCATGCGCAGGCGCTGGGCGACATCATCGAGCGTCAGCCCTGCGGCTTCGCGTGCCTGGCGGAGGCGTTCGCCACAGCCGGCAGCGGTCTCGAAGGCGTTGACAGTCTGGTTGTCGGTCACAATGCTTCAACCCTTGGAATTGGGGCCCGCATCCTGCGGAAATTCCTGACGGATACGCTGCTGGTAACGCTCAGCCGCAGGCTGATCGCCCAGTCGCGTTTCGATTTGCGACGCCAGTTGTAACACGGAACGCGTGGGCGGCGCAGCCGCAAGCCGACGTTCGGAGAAGGCGCGCGCTTCCATGAAACTGCCTTTTTCGTATGCGAGCTGGCTCAGCGACTCCAGTGCCTGGGCATTGCGCGGGTCACGCGCCAGCGCCGCGCGCAGGTCACGCTCGCCGCGATCACGCTGCCCGGCCTGCAGCGCGCAGGCGCCGGCGTTGGCAAGCGCCACCGCAGGCGTGCCGTATCCCGGCGCAGCCAGCGCACGGTCGAACCATTCCAGCGAATCGCCAGTGCGGCCCTGCTGGCACAGCCACGCGGCATAGTTGTTCAGTACGTCGCCGCGCTCCGGGGCCATCGCGGCCGACCGCTGCAGCAGCTCACCGGTACGTGCGGCATCGCCGCGACGCTCGGCCACCGCCGCCATCAACAGCAGCGCATCAGGACGCTCCGGAACCAGTTTCTGCGCGGCACGGGCACGTTTTTCCGCCGATTCGAGATTGCCCGAAGCGAAATCCGAGCCGGCCAGGGTCACCTGCGTCTGGTACTGGTGCAGGCGGCGGACCTGATCGCCATCGCGCGCGGTATAGGTAGGCGCCACCGCCAGTTCAGCCTTCGGCGGCGGCGTGCCCATGGTGCTCTTGGATTCTCCGCAACCGGCCAGCGCCAGCACGCAGAACAGGGCGGCTGGCGACAGGCGGTCAGGCAGCGGCATCGCGTCCGCTACCCGTCTGCAGTGTCTTGTTGAATTCCGCCTGCCGACGCGTGCGGTCCATGACCTGGCCCTTGAGCTGGCCACACGCCGCGTCGATGTCGTCGCCGCGCGTGCGGCGGACCATGGTCAGCACGTTGCTGTCCAGCAGGATGGTCTGGAACGCGCGGATCTGGGCTTCTTCCGAGCGCTCGTAGCGCGTGCCGGGGAACGGGTTGAACGGGATCAGGTTGATCTTGCCCGCGCCCTTGGCCTGCACCGCATTGTCGAACTGGCGCATCAGGCGGGCCAGCGCACGCGCATGCTCGGGCTGGTCGTTGATGCCCTTCATCAGCGTGTATTCGAACGTCACCGACTCACGGCGCTTGTTGGCGCGCAGGTAACGCGCGCACGAAGCCATCAGGTCGGCGATCGGGTATTTCCTGTTGAGCGGCACCAGCGTCTCGCGCAACTCGTCGGTCGGCGCATGCAGCGACACGGCCAGGGAGACGTCGCTCTCGGTGGACAGGCGGTCGATCTGCGGCACCAGGCCGGAGGTCGACAGGGTCACGCGCTTGTTGGCCAACCCGTAGCCGAGATCGTCGCGCATCACGCTCATCGCGCGCACGACGTTGTCGAAGTTCATCAGCGGCTCGCCCATGCCCATCATCACCACGTTGGTGAGACGGCGGATCTGATGCGGCGCGTTGCCCAGGTGGCGGGCCGCCACCCAGACCTGGCCGATGATCTCGGCGGTGGTGAGGTTGCGGTTGAAGCCCTGGGTGGCCGTGGAGCAGAACGTGCAGTTCAGCCCGCAGCCAACCTGCGAGGACACGCACAGGGTGCCCCGCGTCTTGTCCGGGATGTACACGGTCTCGATGGCATTCCTGCCATCCACGCCCATCGCCAGCAGCCACTTGTGGGTGCCGTCGGCGGACGGTTTGTCGAACACCACGTTCGGAACGATGACCTCGGCATGTTCCTGCAGCTTGGCGCGCAGTCCCTTGCCGAGGTCGGTCATTTCATCGAAATCAGTGACGTAGCGATGGTGGATCCACTTCATCACCTGGTGGGCGCGGAACTTCTGTTCGCCGAGTTTCTCGACGAAAAAACGCTCCAGGCCCGCGCGATCGAGGTCGAGCAGGTTCTGCTTGCCAGCCGTGGGTGCCGACTTCGGCAGGGGCTGGATGGCGGGTGTCTGTACGACCTCGTTCACGGCATCACTCTCAGCGCGAAACGACTTCGGTAGCGGCGAAGAAGTAGGCGATTTCAATCGCGGCGTTCTCGACCGAGTCCGAGCCGTGGGCGGCATTGGCATCGATGGATTCAGCGAAGTCGGCGCGGATGGTGCCCGCTGCGGCTTCCTTCGGATTGGTGGCGCCCAGCAGGTCGCGGTGGGCCAGCACGGCGTTCTCGCCTTCCAGGGCCTGGATCATCACCGGACCGGAGATCATGAACTCGACCAGGGCGTTGAAGAACGGACGCTCGCGGTGCACGGCGTAGAAGCCTTCGGCCTCACGGCGCGACAGCTGCTTGTACTTGGCGGCCACGACCTTGAGGCCTGCCTTTTCGAAGCGGGCGTAGATTTCGCCGATCACGTTCTTGGCAACGGCGTCCGGCTTGATGATCGAAAGGGTGCGCTCCAGCGCCATGGTGGTATCTCCGAAGGATTCCGGGCCCATGAAGGCCCGAGGGTAACATGAAAAAAACCCGCGTCGGGACGCGGGCTTAGCCTGATATACGTAGGGCAATTCTACCGTGTAACCCGGGCATGCGGTAGTGGCGGCCGCTGGCCCGCAGCCCGATGGGCGCCAGATGAAGCGGCCCGTTCAGCTCGCGGGGTTGGC
>JAEZCF010000090.1 GCA_023430045.1 Pseudomonadota bacterium
GTGCCGGGCTCTGCCCGGCAACATCCACGACAGCGGGGCAGAGCCCCGCTCTACGCGCGATCAATCCGCGCGGGCCATCCGCTGCAAGGTGTCTTCGTCCAGGATCTCGACGACATTCAGATGGGGCAGGGCGATCAGGCCCTGCTGGCGCAGGCGGGTGAACGTGCGGCTCACCGTTTCCATGGTCAGGCCAAGGTGGTCGGCGATGTCGCCGCGGCCCATGGGCAGCATGACCTTCAACGGATCCCCGCCCAGCCGTGCCTCGCGTGCGGCCAGCCGCAGCAGGAAATCGGCCACTTTTTCCGGCGGCTGCAGGCGCGCCAGCGACAGCGCGGCATCCTGCGCGGCATCCAGCTCCTGGCAGGCGCGCTGCAGCAGCTTGCGTTCCAGATGCGGATAACGCCCGCGCAGTTCGCGCATGTGCGCCAGCGACACCCGGCATACGCGGCTGTCGGCGATGGCTTCGACATCATGCCGATGATGGTCGCTGCCGCTGAGGCCAAGATAATCCCCGGGCAGCACGAAGCCGCTGATCTGCCGGCGTCCATCGGACAGTGTGCGCACGAGCCGCAGCGCGCCCTGGGTGAGGGTGTAGACGTACTGCCGTTCCTCGCCGCTGCGGGCCAGCGTGGCGCCCATCGCGACCTGCTGCGAAACGGTCACCGCTTCCAGTGCCTGCACTTCTGGCGGAGAAAGCGCCGAACATACCGACAGATGCCGCACCGAACACTGCATGCAGTCCAGCGTCGTGCAGCCCGTGGAGGCGGAAGAGGCGGATTCGGCGGGGCTGAGGGAGGACCGCGACATTCGACAGTAGGGGGAAATCGGGGGGCGGAGGTGTCATGATACGCCATGCCGTCGGCGGACCCGGCCGATGGCATGCACCGGCCGCGCGGGGCCTGGTTCAAGAGCCCGTGGGACAATGCGTGTTTGGCCAGTGGGGGGCTGCGTGCGCGCTATACGTATCGCATCGTCGAAGCCCGGTATCCGGAATCGGCGATACCGTGCGCTGCGCGTGATGGCTGGGGCCCGGTATCCTTGATGGCCTCGCTTATTGGGCCGGTCCTGGCTGCCGTAACCACTCTGGGCCACCGCGAGCGTGGCCTGAAGACATACGGCTGGACCGATGCTCTGCAGGCGGTGTGTGCGATCAGCGCTGCGGACAGTTTCCATCCATGCTTGCATGGGAGGTCCCGCAACGACCGGGCGGCCTTGTATTCTTCGACACACCGTCATTCTGGATAGGGTATGAAACCCGTTCTTCTCTTCATTCTCGCGATGCTTTTCCCATCAGTCGCATCCGCTCAGCATGCCCAGACGAAGGCCGAAAAGCTGTTCGCGGATTACCAGGGTCTGGCTGACGCGTACGATCCCGCACTGGCGGACCTGTACTGCGATACTGCAGTAATCCGAAACACCCGCACGTATCCAACCGGGCAGCAACGAAAGCTGGAAATTCCAGCTTCCCAGTACAAGGCACTGGTGCGCAGTGCAATGCCCTTGGCCAAGGCACGTGGTGATACAAACCGGTATTCCAATGTCGCGTATCAGCTGGAAGGCGCCAATGTACGTATCACGGCGACGCGTTATTCGGCGCTAAAGCACTATGACAGCCCGATATCTCTACTTGTCGGAGCATGCAATGGCACTGCATGGGCGGTACTGGAGGAGATCAGCGCTTCACGCCCCTGAGCGCTGATGTGCATTCTGCGCACCATCGACCGGGCAGGACCATGCGTCTGCCCGGAGCGACCATCAACGTGAGTAACGTACGAAGTGCCTGTCCAGGGCATCCATGTGCTCCGGCCCGACCACCGCGGCCACATGGCCATCCGGCCGCACCAGCACCCACTCGCCCGGCGCCAGTCCGTAGGCACGGGCGAAGTGCCCATCGGTATCGCGCAGCTCGCCCGTCGGGCTGATGAGATGGACCTGCAGGCCGCTCCGCGACGGCGCCATCGTCCGGTCGGCCGCATATCCCACCAGCGTCCAGTGCGTACCACCGAACACATTGAACAGCCTCAACGACTGCCCGCCTGCACCGTGCAGGGGCGCGTCCGGCGCGCGGTCACCGGGCATGATGCGCCCTGCGCGCGGCTCCGCCGGCAGCGAAAGCGAACAGTCCCTGTATCCCAGGTCCAGCTGCTGCACCTCGCGGCCGCGCCGGTTGTCGCCGCGCTGCGCATGTTCCAGCAGCCGGGTGGACAGGCCCAGCATCGCCGCGGCAACGGGCCGGCGCTCTTCCTCGTAGGTGTCGAGCAGCGTGTCCGCTGCGCCCCGCAGCACGGCGGCCAGCTTCCATCCCAGGTTGTACGCGTCCTGTGCGCTGGTGTTGAGGCCCTGGCCGCCGGTGGGCGGATGGGTATGCGCGGCATCGCCGACCAGCACGATACGGCCGTCGCGATAGTGGTCTGCCAGACGTGCGTTCATCTGGTAGGCGGAGGCCCAGCGGACGTCCTCGATCAGCAGGTCGTCGCGCCCGGTGCGTTCGCGCACCAGGGTGGCCAGCCCCTGCACCGACAGATCCACGTCGCCTTCCAGGGGCACCGGTGCCTGCAGCTGGAACAGATCGGTGCCCATCAGCGGGCACAGCGAAATGCGCCGCGCCGTGTCCTCTTCGTTGAAATTGTGCCAGGCATCGCGCGGCAGTCCGTGCAGCATGATGTCGGCCACCACCGCGCGTATGCCCAGTGTCCTGCCCGGGAACTCGATGCCCAGTGACTGGCGCACGAAACTGCGGCCGCCGTCGGCACCGATCAGATAGCGGGTTCTGAGCGCCTGTTCGCCGCTGGGCGTGGCGATACGGACGTCGACACCCTCGGCGTCCTGATCAAAACCCACCAGGGTGTGACCGAACTCGACCGCGTGCCCCAGTTCCTGGAGACGTTCGCGCATCACCGCTTCGGTGAGGAACTGCGGCACCATCAGCGGCAGGCGATAGGGCTCGGCCGGGCTGGGCGGTGCGCCTTCCAGCACGACGCTGTCCGTGCTGCTGCCATCGGCATGATGGCTGCGCGAGAGGGGATAGAGACCGCCGGTCGCGAACAGCCGGTCGAGGATGCCCATGTCTTCGAAGATCTCCTGGCTGCGCGGCTGTATGCCCTTGCCGCGCGAACCGTGGAAGGGCTCGGTACGCTGCTCCAGCAGGCGGAAGGCCACGCCACGGCGGGCCAGTTCGATGGCAAGGGTGAGGCCGGCGGCACCGGCGCCGCAGATCACTACTTCGGGGATTTCACTCATTTCCGCATCTCCAATCATGTGTAATATGCACTTGATTGGAGGAAGGCTATGGCTGCGAAAAAGAATATGCAAGATACACATATTTCTCCGGAGCTGAAGTCGCTCCACCATTCGCTGATCAGCATCGTCAGCGTCATGAACCGGCCGCGCAACGACGAGCGGCTGATAGCCGAGGCTGGCCTGAAGCTGGACCAGGCGTTGTTCCGCCTGCTGGTGGTCATCGAGCGGGTAGGGCCGATCGGGGTGGTGGAACTGGCCGACCGGCTGGGCCGCGATTACACGACCATCAGCCGGCAGGTGGCCAGGCTGGCATCGATGGAACTGGTGACGCGCCAGGGCAATCCGGCCGACCGCCGCATCCGCGAGGCGACCATCGCGCCCAAGGGCAAGCAGATGACCGATCGCCTGGACGCCGCACGTGAGCGGATGGCGCGGGAGATCTTTGGATCCTGGGCACCGCAGGAGGTGACGGACCTGGTGCGCCTGATGGCGAAGTTCGCAGATGCGCTGGAGGCAAGCGAGGGCTAGGGCCGTGAGCACAGGCTGATGGAGGTCGTGCCCGATGAGGGCGCCGTGCTGCCCCATGCCCTCGCGAAGCGCTCCCGCTACACTATCGCCCCTCAGTCCTTCCCCCGTTTTCCGCAGGAGCCCCACGTGATCAAGCCCCGTACGCCGCCCGGCATCATGGAACTGCTGCCGCGCGAGCAGATCGCGTTCCAGCGCATGCTGGACGTCATCCGCCGCAACTACGAGCGGTTCGGGTTCCTGCCGGTGGAAACGCCGGTGTTCGAGCTGTCCGACGTGCTGCTGACCAAATCCGGCGGTGAAACCGAGCGTCAGGTGTATTTCGTGCAGTCCACCGGTGCGCTGGCCAATGCCGCGCAGGCCGGCGACACCTCGCTGCCGGAAATGGCGCTGCGCTTCGACCTGACCGTGCCGCTGGCCCGTTACGTGGCCGAACACGAGCATGAGCTCACCTTCCCGTTCCGCCGCTACCAGATGCAGCGCGTCTACCGCGGCGAACGTGCCCAGCGGGGCCGTTTCCGTGAGTTCTACCAGTGCGACATCGACGTGATCGGCAAGGATGCGCTGAACATCCGTTACGACGCCGAAGTGCTGGCGGTCATCCACGCCGTGTTCTCCGAGCTGCGCATCGGCGATTTCGCCGTGCAGCTCAACAACCGCAAGCTGCTGCGCGGTTTCTTCGAGATGCTGGGCGTAGCCGAGGGCGAGCGCCAGTTGGCGGTGCTGCGCGAAGTGGACAAGCTGGACAAGCGCGGCGCCGATTACGTGCGCGACACGCTGGTCGGCCCGGATTTCGGCATCGCAGCCGAGCAGGCCGAGCGCATCCTCGCCTTCGTGGCGGTGCGTTCGACCGGGCACGACGATGCCCTGGGGCATCTGGCAGGGCTGGACGCCGACCCGGCGGCCACCGACACGCTGCGTGCCGGCGTGGCCGAACTGCGCGAGGTGCTGGAACTGGTCAAGGCGCTGGGCGTGCCGGAGCAGGCGTACTGCCTGAATTTCTCCATCGCGCGTGGTCTGGATTACTACACCGGTACCGTGTACGAGACCCTGCTGACCGACCATCCGCAGATCGGTTCGATCTGCTCCGGCGGACGCTACGAGGACCTTGCCAGCCACTACAGCAAGTCGAAGCTGCCGGGTGTGGGCATCTCCATCGGCCTGACCCGGCTGTTCTGGCAGCTGCGCGAAGCCGGCCTGATCGAAGGCATCGAGGGCAGCAGCGTGCAGGCGCTGGTGGCCCTGATGGACGAGCAGGGCATGGCGCATTCGCTGGATCTTGCCCGTCGCCTGCGTGCCGGTGGTATCAATACCGAAGTGCAGATGGACGCGAAGAAGATCGGCAAGCAGTTCCAGTACGCGGCCAAGGCGGGCATCCGTTTCGTGGTGCTGGCGGGCGAGGATGAGCTGGCGCGCGGCGTGGTGGCGGTCAAGGACCTGCTGCGCGAGCAGCAGTTCGAGGTGGCCCGGGACGAGCTGGCGAGCACCCTGCAGGTGGAGCTGGAGCAGGCGCGCGCAATGGCGTGACGGAGCGCGCCGTAGAGCGGGGCTCTGCCCCGCTGCGCGTGGTAATGCCCAGCCGGGCAGAGCCCGGCTCTACGTAATGCGTGCCTGGTAGAGCGGGGCTCTGCCCCGCTGCGCGGGATGGCATCAGCCGGGCAGAGCCCGGCTCTTACGAAATCCGGTTCGGTCGCATTTGACCCCTGGTACCTGCTTGGATTAATGTACTAACACGCTATTACATTAATACCGATTCCCGTACCCATGAAAGCCCGTCCCGCCCCCGGCCAGAAAGACACGCAGGAAGATCTCGTCGCGCTGGCCAGCGCCTTCGCCGCCCTGCGTGATCCGCAGGAAGTGGGCGCATTCCTGCGCGATCTGTGCACGCCTGCGGAGCTGGAGGCGATGGCTGATCGCTGGAAGGTGGTTCCGCTGCTGCAGCAGGGCGTGCCGTACAGGGAAATTCATGAGCGCACCGGGGTCAGCGTGACCACCACCGGGCGCGTGGCGCGCACCCTGGAACATGGCCATCGAGGCTATGCCGCCGCCATCGCCCGCAGCGCCGCGCGCTGACCCGAACGCTCCATCCGATTTCAGAAGAGACTTCCCCATGAGTGCAATCAAGGCAGCCCCGGCACGTGACCGGCTGCGCATCGCCATCCAGAAGAATGGCCGCCTGGCCGAGCCCGCGCGTGCGCTGCTCAGCGCCTGCGGCCTGAGCTGGCGGGAAAGCCGCGACAAGCTGTTCTGCTACGGCGAATCGCTGCCGGTGGACCTGCTGCTGGTGCGCGACGACGACATTCCCGGCCTGATTGCCGATGGTGTGTGCGACCTGGGCGTGGTGGGCCGTAACGAACTGGACGAGCAGGGCGCTGCCCGGGTGCAGGCCGGATTGGCGCCGGCGTTCCAGGCGCTGCGTGGCCTGGCGTTCGGGCAGTGCCGGCTGATGCTGGCGGTGCCGGAAGAATGGGACTGGCAGGGCCCGGCGCAGTTGGCTGGCACCCGCATTGCCACCAGTTATCCGGCCATCCTGAAGGACTGGCTGGCCGCGCGTGGCATTGATGCGCAGGTGGTGGAACTGTCCGGATCGGTGGAGATCGCGCCGCGCCTGGGCACGGCCGAACTGATCTGCGACCTGGTATCCAGCGGCGCCACGCTGCGGGCCAACCAGCTCAAGCCGGTGGAGACATTGCTTGAAAGCGAAGCGGTGCTGGCCGGTGCCGTGCGCACGCCGGATGATGCACGCGCCGGCCTGATGGCGATGCTGCTGCGGCGACTGGATGGCGTGGTGCAGCAGCAGGACCGCAAGCTGCTGATGTTCAGCGCCGAACAGGCCAACGTGCCGGCGCTTGAACAGCTGCTGGCCGACGCCGAGCCATTGGTGCGGCTGCCGGCCGACGAAGGCCCGCTGCGCCTGCAGACCATGTGCCGCGGGCCGCTGAGCTGGCAACGGATGGAAGAGCTGGAACGCGCGGGCGCCCGGCAGCTGATGGTCCTGGGCGTGGAGCGGTCGCTGGCATGAACCGTATCGACTGGAACCAGCTGGATGAACTGGCGCGCAGCGAAGCGTTGCTGCGCCCCGTGCAGGCGGTGGCGGCACGCACCCGCCAGGCCGTGGCCGGACTGATCGCCGAGGTGCGCGAGGGGGGCGATGAAGCGCTGCGTGCCATCACCGCACGCTTTGATCGCGTGCAGCTGGACGAGCTTGAAGTGAGCGAAGCGGAGTTTGCCGCCGCCGAGGCTGCGGTACCTGCCGCGCTGCGTGAAGCGATGCAGCAGGCCGCCGATCGCATCGAACGCTTCCACGCCGCCGGCATGAGCGAAGGCTATGCGGTGGAGACGGCACCGGGCGTGACCTGCGAGCGGATGATCCGGCCCATCGGCCGAGTGGGCCTGTATGTGCCGGCGGGCAGCGCACCGCTGCCGTCCACCGCGTTGATGCTGGGTGTGCCGGCACGCCTGGCGGGCTGCCCGCAGGTGGTGCTCTGCACGCCGCCGCGCGCAGATGGCAGCGCTGACCCGGCCGTACTGGTCGCCGCGAGGCTGACCGGCGTGCGCCGCGTATTCAAGCTTGGCGGCGCGCAGGCCATCGCGGCGATGGCCTACGGCACGGCCAGCGTGCCGGCGTGCGACAAGCTGTTCGGTCCGGGCAACAGCTTCGTGACCGAAGCCAAGCAGCAGGTGGCGCAGGACGGCGTGGCGGCGATCGACATGCCGGCGGGCCCCTCCGAGGTGCTGGTGATCGCCGATGCCGGTGCCAATCCGGCCTTCGTGGCGGCTGATCTGCTGTCGCAGGCCGAGCATGGCGCCGATTCGCAAGTGCTGCTGCTGACCGATGACCCGGTGCTGCTGGAAGCCGTGGAAGCGGAGGTGGAACAGCAGGTATCGCAGTTGCCGCGTGAAGCCATCGCCCGGCAGGCATTGTCGGCGTCGCGGCTGATCCTCGTGCCGCGCCTGCAGGACGCGTTCCTGGTCAGCAACCGTTACGCGCCTGAACACCTGATCCTGGCGCTGCGCGAACCGCGCGCCTGGCTGGGCCAGGTGCAGGCGGCGGGCTCGGTGTTCCTGGGCGACTACACCCCCGAGGCGCTGGGCGACTACTGCAGCGGCACCAACCACGTTCTGCCCACCGCCGGTGCCGCACGGGCCTGGAGTGGTGTGAGCGTGGGCAGTTTCCAGAACACCATCAGCGTGCAGAGCGCGAGCGCCGCAGGCATCGCAGCCATCGGCGGGTGCGCGCGCACGCTGGCCAGCGCGGAAGGACTGGATGCGCACGAACGCGCCGTGGCGCTGCGCATGGAGGTGGCGGCATGAGCGCTCCAGACCAGGACACCGCTGTACAGGACGTGCTTTCGTTGCTGCGCCCGGACCTGCAGGCGTTCGCCGGGTACAGTTCGGCGCGCAGCAGTGCCTTGCAGGGTGAGGTCTGGTTGAATGCCAATGAATCGGCATGGGCCAACCCTGCCGATGCGGCCGGCGACAGCCGCCGCTATCCGGACCCGCAGCCTGCCGAACTGGTACGGGCGCTGGCCGATCTGTATGCGGTGCCACCGGCGCAGTTGCTGGTCGGTCGTGGCAGTGATGAGGCCATCGACCTGCTGGTGCGTGCCTTCTGCCGGCCGGGCCAGGATGCGGTGCTGGTGACGTCGCCGGTGTTCGGCATGTATGCGGTATGCGCCCGCCTGCAGGGGGCGCGGTGTGTGGACGTGCCGCTGCAGGATGGGCCTGCGGGTTTCCAGGCCGACATCGATGCGGTGATCGCCACCGCGCGTACGCAGGACGTGCGCCTGGTGTTCCTGTGTTCGCCGTCGAACCCAGCCGGCAGCGAGATCGCCCTGGCCGATATCGTGCGCACCGCATCGGCGCTGGCGGGGCAGGCCGTGGTCGTGGTGGACGAGGCGTACATCGAGTACAGCGACCGTGCTTCGGCCACGACGCTGTTGGCATCGCACCCGAACCTTGCGGTGCTGCGCACGTTGTCCAAGGCGCATGCGCTGGCGGCCGCACGCATCGGCAGCCTGATCGCAGCACCGCAAATCATCGCCGCGCTGCGCCGCTGCCAGGCGCCGTATCCGGTGCCACAGCCCTGCGCGGCGCTGGCCCTGGCCGCGTTGCAGCCTGCGGCACTGGAGATCACCCGCGCACGCATTGCCGAGGTGGTAGCCGAACGGCAACGGCTGGCGGATGCGCTCGTCAACGTACCTGGAGTGCGCCGCGTGTATCGGTCCGCAGGCAATTACCTGCTGGTGCGTTTCAAGGATGCGCAGGTGGCATTCGATGCGCTGCTGGCGGCCGGAGTGGTGGTGCGCGACCAGCGTGCGGCACCGCAGCTGGACGATGCGCTGCGCATCAGCATCGGCCGCCACGAAGACAACCAGCGCGTGCTTGCCGCGCTTGCGGCGCGGAGGGCCGCTGCATGACACCCATCCTTTACATCGACCGCGACGGCACCCTCATCGAGGAGCCCGCCGATCACCAGATCGACGCGTACGACAAGCTGCGCTTCGTGCGTGATGTCATACCGGCGTTGCTGAAGCTGCGCGACGCCGGCTGGCAGTTCGTCATCGTCAGCAACCAGGATGGCCTGGGCAGCGATGCCTATCCGCAGGCGTCCTTCGACGCGCCGCACGCCTTGATGATGCACGTATTCGAAAGCCAGGGCATCGTCTTCCGCGACGTGCTCATCGACCGCAGTTGGCCGCATGAGAACCTGCCAACCCGTAAACCGGGCATCGGCCTGATGACGGCCTGGCTGCAGGATCGCAGCATCGACTGGGCGCGCTCGGCGATGGTGGGCGACCGCGTCACCGACCTGCAGTTTGCCGACAATCTCAACATCCGTGGTTTCCAGCTGCGCACTGCGGAGTTCGGGGGCGAGTGGGACTGGCCGGCGATCGCCCATGCACTGGCCGACGCGCCGCGCACCGCCGTGGTCCAGCGTGATACGAAGGAAACGCGCATCCGCGTGGAGATCGATCTGGACGCCAGCGACGAGCCCTGCATCCATACCGGCCTGCCATTCTTCGACCACATGCTGGAACAGATCGGCAAGCACGGCGGCATCTCGCTGCGCATCCAGGCCGAGGGCGACCTGCACATCGACGAACACCACACCATCGAGGACACCGGTCTGGCGCTGGGGCAGGCATTGCGCCAGGCGCTGGGCGACAAGCGCGGCATCGGCCGCTATGGCTTCACCCTGCCGATGGATGAAACACTGGCGAGTGCCGCACTGGATTTCAGCGGGCGACCCTATTTCGTGTTCGATGGCGGGTTCAAGCGCGAGCGGGTGGGTGACATGCCGACCGAGCTGGTGCCGCATTTCTTCCGTTCGCTGTGCGACGCGGCCGGTCTGAACCTCAACCTGCAGGTGCGCGGCGACAACGACCACCACAAGGTGGAAGCCTGCTTCAAGGCCTTGGCACGCGCGCTGCGCACCGCCGTGGCGCGCAAGGGGACGGCGCTGCCCAGCACCAAGGGGGCGCTGTGACCGACGTTGCGCTGATCGACGCGGGCGGTGCGAACTTTGGTTCGGTGCGCTATGCGCTGGAACGGTTGGGTGCCAGCGTGCGGCTGGTGCGCGATGCACAGGAACTGCAGGACGCGCGCCGGGTGATACTGCCGGGTGTCGGTGCGGCAGGACCGGCCGTGCAGCGCCTGCACGCGCAGGGCCTGTTCGAGCCGCTGCGCCGCCTGGAGGTACCGCTGCTGGGCATCTGCCTGGGTATGCAGCTGCTGTTCGAGCGTTCGGAAGAAGGCGGCGTTGAGACCCTCGGGCTGATTCCCGGCACGGTGCGCAAGCTGGTGCCGGCAACCGGCATCCGTGTGCCACATATGGGCTGGAACCGGCTGCTGCCGCTGCGCGGTTCGCCGCTGCTGAAGGACATGCCCGAGCGCGCCAGCGCATATTTCGTGCACAGTTATGCCGCGCCCTTGAACGCACATACCGTGGCGGCGTGCGACCACGGCGGACTGTTCAGTGCGGTGGTCGAGCACGGACGCTACTTCGGCGCGCAGTGCCATCCCGAACGGTCCGGTGATACTGGCGCGCTGCTGTTGCGCAACTTCCTGCAGGACACCACCGCATGAGCTTCGACGCATGAATTTCATTGTCTACCCCGCATTGGATATCCGCGAAGGGCGCGTGGTGCGCCTGCGCCAAGGCGACTACGCGCAGGAAACCCGTTACGGTGATGATCCGCTGCCACGCGCGCAGGCATTCGCTGCGCAGGGTGCCCGCTGGATGCACCTGGTGGACCTGGATGCGGCGCGCGCTGGTGGATATACCCTGGCGCCGCTGCTGGCCGCGATCCGTTCCGGCACCAGCCTGCAGGTGCAGACCGGGGGCGGCGTGCGGGGGCGCGATGATGTCGCGCGCCTGCTGGATGCAGGGGCCAGCCGGGTGGTGATCGGTTCGCTTGCGGTACGCGAACCGGAAGCGGTGATCGGCTGGCTGGCGGAGTTCGGCGCCGAGCGGCTGACCATCGCGCTGGATGCGCGCCAGGACGATGCCGGCCAGTGGCAGCTGCCGGTGCATGGCTGGACCGAGAATGCAGGCGTCACCCTGGATGCGCTCGCACAGCGCTATGCCGCTGCCGGCATGCGCCACCTGCTGTGTACCGATATCGCCCGCGACGGCATGCTGGCCGGACCGAACCTGTCGCTGTACGCGCACCTGTCCCGCCTGCTGCCAGGCGTGGCCATCCAGGCCTCCGGCGGCATCCGCGATGTCGCCGATGTGGCGGCCGCGCGCGCGGCGGGCTGTGGTGGCGCGGTGCTGGGCAAGGCCCTGCTGGAACAACACCTGGACCTGGCGGAGGCGCTGGCATGCTGAGCCGTCGCATCATTCCCTGCCTGGACGTGCGCGATGGCCGCGTGGTCAAGGGCGTGCGTTTCCGCGACCACGTGGATATGGGCGATATCGCCGAACTGGCGCTGCGGTATCGCGACCAGGGTGCTGACGAGCTGGTGTTCTACGACATTGGTGCGAGCCCGGATGGACGCAGCGTGGACGTGGCATGGATCGAACGGATAGCACGCCTGATCGACATTCCGTTCTGCGTGGCCGGTGGCATCGGCGACGTGGAGACCGCGCGCCGTGTGCTGCATGCGGGCGCCGACAAGATATCGATCAATTCGCCGGCGCTGGGCCGCCCGGACCTGATCACCGAACTGGCCGATGCCTTCGGCGTGCAGTGCGTGGTGGTCGGCATCGATTCGGTACGCGAAGCCGACGGTGCGTGGCGCGTGCGCCGTTTCAGCGGCGACCCGGCGAAGACCCAGGCGGTACCGCTGCGCACGCTGGACTGGGTGCAGGACGTGCAGCGGCGCGGTGCCGGTGAGATCGTGCTGAACTGCATGGACAGCGATGGCGTGCGCCGGGGGTACGACATCGAACAGTTGCGGCAGGCGCGTGCGGTGTGCTGCGTTCCGCTGATCGCCTCCGGCGGTGCGGGCAGCCCGGAACATTTCGCGCAGGTGTTCGACCAGGCGGACGTGGACGGTGCATTGGCCGCCAGCGTGTTCCACAGCGGCGCCATCGCCATTCCAGAATTGAAGCGCTATCTGCGCGAGCACCAGATCGAGGTACGAGATGTCTATTGAGTTGCTGCCGGATCCTGCGGCGCTGGTGTCGCTGGACTGGGCAAAGGGCGATGGCCTGCTGCCTGCGGTGGTGCAGGACGCGGATACCCTGCAGGTGTTGATGCTGGGCTATGTCAACGAGGCGTCGCTGCAGGCAACGCTCGAAAGCGGCCACATGACCTTCTACAGCCGTGGCCGGCAACGTCTGTGGACCAAGGGCGAACAGTCCGGCAACGTGCTGGTGGTGCAGTCGATCGCGGTGGACTGCGATGCGGACACGCTGCTGGTGCGGGCACGTCCGGCCGGTCCGACCTGCCATACCGGTGCGGAGAGCTGCTTTCCGCAGGCGCCGAAGGACTTCCTGGGTGGCCTGGACCGGCTGGTGGCCGAGCGGGATGCAGCTCGGCCTGCGGGCAGTTACACGACGTCGCTGTTCGAGGGAGGCATCCGCCGGATCGCGCAGAAGGTGGGCGAGGAGGGCGTGGAGACCGCACTGGCGGCGGTGGCACAGGGCGACGACGAACTGATCGGCGAAGCATCGGACCTGGTGTACCACCTGCTGGTGCTGCTGCGCGCACGCGGCCTGTCGCTGCAGGATGTGCGTGCGCTGCTGGACGCCCGCCATGCACGACCGGTGGTGGACCGGTAGAGCCGACCCATGGTCGGCTGGACACACCGCGCGTGGCGGAAACGCAGCCGACCATGGGTCGGCTCTACCCACATCCTGTCACTCACCGTCATTACACTAGGTGGTCTTTGCGCCGCGATATGCCCATGAAACTGCCTGCGACCTGCTTCTGCCTGCTGCTTGCCAGCGTGCCCGCATGGGCCGACACGGTGACGGTCACCGGCCGCGTCTACCAGGAGCGCGACAACCGGCCTGGACGCGGTGCCACCGATCCCGGCATGGGCGGTGTGCAGGTATCCAACGGACGCACGATCGTGCGTACTGCCGGCGACGGCAGCTACCGGCTGCAGGTGCAGGACGGCGACACGGTGTTCGTGATCAAGCCGGAGGGATATAGCCTGCCTGCAGCGACGGATGGGCTGCCCGCGTTCTGGAGGCATTACGCCCCGCAGGGGTCGCCGACGTTGAAGTACCAGAGCATCGCGCCCACCACGGTGCCCGCCAACGCCTACGATTTCGCACTGCTGCCGGATCGCCGCACGACCCGCAAGGGGTTCCAGATGCTGGTGTTCACCGATTCGCAGACGGCGACGCTGCGTGACATCGGGTACTACGCCGATGCCATCGTCCAGCCGCTGAAGGGCCGGACCAAGGCACGCCTGGGCACGACGCTGGGCGATATCGTGAACGATGATCTGTCGCTGTACCCGGCCATCAACAAGGTGACCACACAGCTCGGCGTGCCCTGGTTCCATGTGCCGGGTAACCATGACCTGGATGTCGACGCCAGCGGCGATGCGCATTCGCTGGACAGTTGGCGTGCCGTGTACGGGCCGGATACCTATGCGGTGGAGGAGGGCGGCGCGAGTTTCGTGTTCCTTGATGACGTGGTGTACCAGCCGGATGCGCGTCCGAAATACATTGGTGGCCTGCGCGCGGATCAGTTCGCGTTCCTGGAGCAGTACCTGAAGGGCCTGCGCCGCGATCGGCTGCTGGTGCTGGGTATGCACATTCCGTTGTTCGATGCAGCGCCGGACCGCGAGACCTTCCGCCATGCCGATCGCCAGCGCCTGTTCGCGCTGCTGAAGGATTTCAGCAATGTGCTGGTGCTCAGTGGGCACAGCCATACCCAGCAGCACTATCATCATGCCGCGGCGGACGGC
Organism: Pseudomonadota bacterium; assembly: GCA_023430045.1. GTDB lineage: Bacteria > Pseudomonadota > Gammaproteobacteria > Xanthomonadales > Xanthomonadaceae > Stenotrophomonas. The sequence goes on from JAEZCF010000090.1 coordinate 14,140, forward strand.
TGGCAGGGCGAAAGGCCGCTGCACGAATACAACGTCGGCGCCAACTGCGGTGCGTTCTGGTCCGGAGTGAAGGACGACAAGGGCGTGCCTGACAGCATGATGAGCGACGGTACGCCAAAGGGTTACGCCCTGCTGGACGTCGCGGCCAACGGCAGCTACCAGCTGCAGTATCGGGTGGCCGGGGCGCCGGCCAGCGAGCAGATCGGCCTGCATGCACCCAGGGTGCTGCGGAAGGGCGCTTATCCGGCGTGGGGCGTGTATGCCAACGTCTACATGGGCGAGGACGCCACCCGGGTGGAGTATCGCGTGGATGGCGCCGCATGGCAGCCGATGAAGCAGGTACGCCAGGCCGATCCACGGCTGCTGGTGGAGAACGTGGCCGACGATCTGGCGCAGACGCTGCGGGGGTATGACCGTTCGCCGGAGGCGACGGCGTCATCCCATCTGTGGCGTGGCGCGCTGCCGACCGATCTGTCCGCAGGCGAGCACAAGGTGGAGGTGCGTGCCACCCAGCCTGATGGCGCGGTGTTCACTGCCAGCACGCGTTACACACTGCAGAACGCGGAGCCATGAGCCTGCGCGCGGCAACGCGGTAGAGCCGAGCCATGGTCGGCTGGATATTTAGATGGCAGGAAGCCGACCATGGGTCGGCTCTACCAGGTCCCGCCCGAGGGTAGTGGGGGGGCCGCGGGCGCCCCCCCCCCCACCCAGCACCCC
>JAEZCF010000044.1 GCA_023430045.1 Pseudomonadota bacterium
GTCCAGTGGAAGGGCGGCAGATGAGAAGCCCCGCCGGGGTTCGACGGTTCTGTAGGAGCAGAACCGGACAGCCGCAGACTGGCCCCGTAGCGCACAGCGCGCAGGGGCTGGGTGCAGGGATGCACCCAGCAATCCCCCCCTCTCCGTCCAGTGGAAGGGCGGCAGATGAGAAGCCCCGTGGGGTTCGACGGTTCTGCAGGAGCAGAACCGGACAGCCGCAGGCAGTCCCCGTAGCGCGGTAGTGCCGGCCGCTGGCCGGCAATGCCCGGCTCTGCAGGCGCTATCATTCCTGCCTGCTTCCAGGAAATGCCTACATGACCGCCGAAATCCTTGTACCCGTCGCCTTCGGCGAACTGCTCGACAAGATCTCCATCCTGCAGATCAAGGCCGAACGCATCACCGATGAGGCAAAGCTGGCCAACGTGCGCACCGAACTGTCGGCGCTGGAGACGACCTGGATGTCGCATCCGGCCGGTGGACAGGATGTCGCGCAGCTGCGGGCCGACCTGAAGGCGGTCAACGAGCGCCTGTGGGATATCGAGGACAACATCCGCCTGCAGGACAAAGCCGGTGATTTCGGCGCACGTTTCATCGAACTGGCGCGCAGCGTCTATCTGCAGAACGACGAGCGCGCGCGGATCAAGAAGGCGATCAACCTGGCACTGGGTTCGGCGTATGTGGAAGAGAAGTCGTACAAGGACTACACCCCGCGCAGCTGAGGCCAGCGGGGCGCCGCCCGGCCTCCTCAGGCCAGGTGATCGGCCACGTAGCGTTCGAAGGCGGCGATGCCATCTTCCACGGTGATCAGCTGCATGACATCGTCGAACTCGATCTTGGTGCCCCATTTCAGGTCGCTGGCAGGCTTTCCCAGAAACCTGCGCGCGGCATCGTCATACCGGTCCACGCAATAGCGGCGATCCGAATACGGGCCGCTGCGCTGCGGGTTGCTGGCCGCATGCAGCCCGAGCACCTTGGCACCCATCGCGTTGGCTATGTGCATCGGCCCCGAATCTGGCGTCATCACCAGCGCGGCGCGGGCCAGCAACGCCGGCAACTGCTTCAGCGTGTCCTTGCCCACCAGGTCCAGCGCCGGCTGCGCGAGCTGGGCCTGGATGGCATCGGCAGTGTTGCGTTCCAGCTCGCTGCGGCCACCGCACAGCACCACCCGCCAGCCGCGCGTGCTGGCATGGTTGGCTACCGCGGCGTAACGGTCGGCATACCAGTTGCGGCGCTCATGGCTGGAGCAGGGCGAAATCATCAGCACCGGGCGGCCATCATCTTCCCACTGCGCCTGTGCCCACGCATGAGCCGCATCCGGCACTGCCAGGTCCCAGCTGACCTCGGTCTGTTTCAGGCCCAACGGCTCGCAGAAACTGCCGATGGCGTCCAGCACATGGATGCCCGGACGGTCCGGGATGCGCTCGTTGATGAAAAGCCCATGCAGGTCCTTCGAGCGGCTGCGGTCATAACCAATCCGCCGACGCGCAGGTATGAAGGCCGACAGCACATTCGCGCGGAAGGCCACCTGCATCTGCAGCAGGGCATCGAAACGTCCCGGCGGCAGCTCGCGACGAAGGGCCTTCATGCCGCCCAGGCCGGTCTTCTTGTCGTAGGCGTGGAAGGTCACCCCGGGCAGGCCTTCGAGCAGTTTCAGGCCGACCTTGTCGATGATCCAGTGGATGGACGCGTCCGGTCGCGCGGCCTGCAGCGTGCGGACCAGTGGCACCACATGGGTCACGTCCCCGAGCGCGGACAGGCGCAGAAGGCACAAGGAAGGGGACGTTGATGCCATGGTGTTGTTAGACTCGAAAGAATGGTCGCATTCGACGCCAATGAAGCCCTGACGCCCTGCCGCGAAGGTCGCGGAATGGGAGCCATTCTGTTCGACCGCGAGCGGCTGCGGCAAGCCGAGGCCGGCCTGTTCTCGCCGCAGTACTGGGGCGAACGGGCGCGGCCAGTCGATGAAGGCGGCCGTGGCGGCGCCTGGTTCGTTGACGCGCCGTTCGGCACCAGCGTGCTCCGTCATTACCGGCGGGGTGGCCTCGTAGCCAGGCTGGTGCATGACCGGTATCTGTGGCGCGGATCCGAATACACGCGCAGCTTCGCCGAATTCCGCCTGATGCGCGCGCTGCGTGCGTTGAAGCTGCCGGTGCCGCGCCCCATCGCCGCGTTCTACATGCGCGAAGGCCTGACCTACCGCTGCGCGATCCTGATGGAGCGCATCGAGGGCGTGCGTTCGTTGGCTGACCGCGCGCTGGTGGCAGGCCGGGGCGCCCCTTGGGAAGAGACCGGCCGGCTGGTCGCGCGTTTTCATCGCGCCGGGCTGGACCATGCCGATCTCAATGCCCACAACATCCTGTTCGATGGCAACGGGCATGGTTGGCTGATCGATTTCGACCGGGGCGTGCAGCGCATTCCCGCTACCGCCTGGCGCGAGCGCAATCTCAAGCGGCTGCTGCGCTCGCTGGTGAAGCTGCGTGGCGAGCGCAGCGTGGATGAGGTGGAGAAGGATTTCGCGCGCCTGCGCCGGGCCTATGACATGGCCTGGAACCGAGGTACCTGATGGACTGGATGCTGCGTTTCCTCGGCGTCGGCAACGCGTCGGCCGTGGAGCTGGGGTCGCCGATGGCGGTGATCGAGTGCGACGGACGGCCCTGGCTGACCATCGACTGCGGTGGCGAAGGCCTGACCGCGTTCAAGGCCCACTACGGGCACATGCCGCAGGCCCTGTTCGTCACCCACGTGCACCTGGACCATGTGGCGGGGTTCGAGCGACTGTTCGTGGATACATTCTTCAGCACGCAGCGGCGCGGCAAGGTGCGGCTGTATGTCCCCGCGCCCGTGGTGCCGCTGCTGCACCGGCGCATCGGCGATTATCCCAACGTGCTGGCTGAAGGCGGTGCCAACTTCTGGGATGCATTCCAGCTGATCGTGGTGGGTGATGCGTTCTGGCACCAGGGCATGCGCCTGGAGGTATTCCCTGCGCGCCACCACTGGCCGGAAACCGCATATGGCCTTCGGCTGAAAGGTGCCCTGACCTGGAGCGGCGATACGCGGCCGATTCCGGAAATGCTGGCACGCTTCGCTGACGACAACGAACTCATCGCGCACGACTGCGGGCTGCATGGCAATCCATCGCATACCGGGGTGGATGACCTGGAGCGCGAATACAGCGCCGCCCTGCAGGCGCGGATGATGCTTTACCACTACGCCAGTGCCGCCGATGGACAGGCGTTGCGTGCGCGCGGGCATCGCGTGGCACACCCTGGTGAGTGCGTGCCGCTGGCCACGCCCACGGCAATGCATGTGCTGGCGCAGGATCCTCCCTGACAGGCCGCGGTGTAACCGTAGTGCCGGGCTCTGCCCGGCAACGCCATGAACGCGGGTGGCCAGCCGGGCAGAGCCCGGCTCTACGAAACATGGCCGCTGAAAGGGTGACGGCCCCGCCGGCTGACCTCGGCGCCCGCGTCGATCGATACCGTTGCTGCCTTCCGGCCCTGGCGGGATTTTCGATCTAGCGTCGCGAGGGGCCGACGGGGCCGCCATAGAGACGTGGCCACCTTGGCGGTGGCCGGTTCGCGGAATGGAAAACGGCGCGTTGCGCCCGTCATTCCATCCGCACTGCACATCGCGGTGGGCGACGGCAGGCGCGCATTCTAGCGCATCGGTGCGGGCATTAGCCAGAACACCCTTGGGTCGCGCCCGTCGGCCAAATGCGGTTCATGTGCGTTTGCTAGCATCGGTCGTGGAGGAACGGCCTCCCCCCTACCGGGTTTTACTGTCCAGGACGGCCTGGCCCCTGTCAAAGGAGGCCGCCATGGCCTGGATGTCACTCTTTTTTGCGGGTCTGCTGGAAATCGTCTGGGCCGTTTCGATGAAACAGTCCGAAGGCTTCAGCAAGCTCACTCCGACGCTCATCACCGTGGTCGGCATGATCGCCAGCTTCTGGCTGCTTGCCGTTGCCATGCGCACATTGCCGCTGGGTACCGCATACACCATCTGGACCGGCATCGGCGCAGTGGGAGCGTTCGTTGTCGGCATCGTGTTCCTCGGTGAGCAGGTGAGCGCGATGCGGATAGCGGCCGCTGTGCTGATCGTCAGTGGGCTGGTATTGATGAAGCTTTCGAGCAGCTGACGGCGTGCACGCCTGGATTGACACCCCATTGCCGTCCTGTCACCTAATCTCGACCTTCCACAAGGGAAGGAGAGGCCACGGCATGATCCGATTTGCATCAGTGATAGCGCTGGCGGTGGTGGTGTCCGCGTGTTCCAAGCAGGAAGCACCGGCGCCCCAGGCTGCGTCCGAAACGCCCGCTGCGGGTACTGAAGCGTCACCCGCACGTGATGTGGAGGCGCAGGCTGCCGCGCCCGAGCGGCCGATGGATGAGGTGCCGGTGCGGCGGGTCACGGACGTGGGTGACCGCTTGTACCAGTTCGCCAATGGCTGTGAGATTGTCATCACCGCCAAGCGTGCCGTAGTGAAATCCGAGAGCCCGCAATGCCAGTTGCATCATCGGGATATCGCGCTGCTGTATGCATCGGGTGACTGAGCAGCATCCCACTGCGAGGGTGTCTGTGATCGGCGAAATCCAGGTGCCGCAGTGCCGGCCCGTCCGCGGTGCCACCCCATCGCGGATCGGGTTACTTTATTGCTTCGACGGGTACCAGGCAGGCCCAGATCAACAGCAGCACAAGCCACGGCCAGCGCCAGTGGCCCATGCCCCGCCATGCGGCACGCCAGGGTCCTGGCGCCTTTGCATTCTTCATGCCCGCCTCCTCGCCGCCGAGCGCAGGGCATCGACGGTGCGTATCCCATACAGATAGACGCCGGTGAAGCACAGCGCGGTGAGCAGTGCTCCCGCGATGCACCACAGCAGGCGGATCGACCAGCCACCAAAACTGCCGAAGTGCAGTGGATCGGCCATTTCCGCGATGCGCTGATGTACGCCCAGGTCACGCCCGTCGTGGATCCCTCTCACGGCTGCGGTCCGCAGGTCGACGGCGATGTTGTTTGCACGCTCCCGCACCAGCACCGCTTCGGCATGGCCAATAAAGACGATGCTCGCGCCGTCACGTGCGGGCATCGCGCCGACGATCTCCAGGGCGGGCCACTGCTGGCCGACAACCTGCACGGCCGCATCCACCTTGAGGGGGTCCACCGGCATCGGCACAGCGGTGCCCTTGGTCAGCCGCGTGGTCGGTGCGGCCGGTGCGCCTCCACCCAACGACTCCAGCAGGTACCACGCACCGGTCACGCCGATCAGCAGGATGAACCACAGCGACCACACGCCGGCCAAGCGATGCACGTCGCCCCATAGTCGGCGTGGCCGCGTCGCATCGGGCCATTTGATGAATCCGCGCCACCACTTCTTGTAGATGTAGAAGCTGCTCAACAGCGACAGCAGCAAGGGAATGGACAATGCCGCCACCAGTGGCACGCCCCATCTCACCGGAAGCATCAGATGGCGGTGGGTATTGCGCAGCAGCCGCTGCGTGTTGAACCAGCCCGTATCACCAGTGACCTGCGCGGTATAGGGATTTATCCATACGAAGCGTCGCCGCCCGTCGGGCAGGCGCATCTGTGCCCGCGCCGCGAAAAGGCGGGTGTGCCCGGCGCTGATGCCCTCCATTTCCCAGTCCGGATGTGCCGATTGAGCAGCGTGGATGATGTTGCCCCAGCTCGCGCGCTCGCCGCCATCGGCCACGCGCATGGGCGCATGCAGCAGCCAGTCGATCTCCTGGGAAAACACCGCGAGCGTGCCGGTGAGGCAGACGAATCCCATGAACAGACAGAGTTTCAGGCCGATCCAGCTGTGCAGGTCGAACCATAGACGGCGTCCGCCACCGTTGCGTGGCGGGCGGTCAGCGTGCGCGGGCGAAGGCTGGCGCAGGCGCAGCATCAGAAGCTGTACGCGGCTTGGACATAGACGCGACGCGGCTCACCCGGGAAATGACCGGTACGCCCGGTGAAGCCACTCGCCGCATACACTTTGTCGAACAGGTTTTTCACGTTCGCCTGGAACTGCCATTGCTGCCAGCGCGTCTTCCAGCTCATGTCGAACACGGTATACGGCTTCACGCGCTGACCATCGAGACTGAGGCGCTCGTCCACGTAATCGGCGCCGAAACCCACCGCAGACGCGATGGCCGGGATGTCGTAGCGTGTCCATAACCCGAGCTTGTTCCGTGGCGCGTTGGCGAAACGGTCGCCCGAGGCGTTGGTGATGCCGGCGGTCCCGGCCTCCTTCACCCGTGCATCGTTGTAGGCGTAGGTGAGATTGAGCACCCAGCGCTCGGTGACGTCGGCCAGCAGGTCCAGCTCCATGCCGGTGCTGCGCACCAGCCCCAGCGCGGCCAGCTGGTTCACGCCGGCAACCACTTCGCCGGTGCCCTGCACGATGTTGCTGCGGTCGATGCGGTAGGCGGCCAGGTTCAGTGACACGCGCTCGGCGAGCAGGGATTTCATGCCGACTTCCCACTGCCTGCTGCGTTCGGCATCGAACGGGCCCCCGGCTGCGGCATCCTGGCTGGCGGCGGTCTGCGGCACGAACCCGCTGGCCACGTTGGCGTAGAGGTTCAGGCCATCGCGCACGGTGAAGGTGCTGCCCAGTCGCCAGCTGAGGTCGTTGCCCTCCACGCGGCTGCCGGCGATGCGGTCCTTGTCCTCGAAACCGTCCCAGCGCAGCCCGGCCAACAGATGCCAGCGCGGGCTGAGCGACAGCTCGTCCTGCAGGTAGCCGCCGTAGCGTCTGCTGCGAGTACTGGTGCTGCGCCAGGGCAGGCCCGCCAGGTCGTAGTCGTGCCAGCTGCTGGCACCGTACACGGGGTCGAACAGGTCGATGCCCGGCACCGGTCCAGCACCACGCGCCAGGTCGGCGCTGTTGGCGGTCTGCGCGGTGAAGTCGGCATCGGTCTGGTACACATCCGCGCCGAACAGCACCTTGTGCGCGATACGGCCGGTGCGTGTCCGCCACACGGCATTGCCGTTGGCGGTAAAAGCGTCGTTGTCGCGGATCTGGTTGCGCAGCTGGCGTGTCATCCACTCGGCGGTGCCATCCTGGTCGCGGTCGATCAGGCCCATCGGTTCGTGGTAGATCTGGTGCTCGCTGTTCTCGAACCAGCGCGCACCAACATCGACATCCCAGTCGGCGCCGGGCGAGAAGCGGTACTGCGCCAGCACGACCTTCGCATCCATGTCCAGGAAGTCGCTGGCTTCATTGTGGTTCCAGCGCCGGTCGGTGAGGAAGCGACCGTTGTCGTCCACTGGCACGCCACGCAGGCGGTTGCCGCCCAGCTTCTGGGTGATGTCGGTGTACTGCAGGGTCAGTTCGCCGGTATCGCCCACGTCGAAGGCCACGGAGGCATCGCCGATGACGCTCTCGCTGTCGGTATTCCAACGCACGCCGTCTTCCACGTCGCCATACAGGCCTGCGCGGTAGCGCACGCTGCCGGCCGCGTCCAGCGGGCCGGTGGCCTCGATCGACGCCGCACGGAAATCCTTGTTTCCCGCCTGCAGTTCGATGCGCCGTTCGGCCGTGGCTTTTGGCTTGCGTGTCACGTAGTTGATCACGCCGCCCGCATCACCGCCGCCATACAGCGCGCCGGCCGGCCCCTTCAACACTTCGACACGCTCGATATTGAACAGCTGAGGCACCGAGAAGCCGGCGTACGGGTCGCCACGCAGTCCGTCGTACAACACGTTCTCCTGGCGGAAACCACGCAGGGTGACGCCGGCATAGCTGAAGAAGCTGATGCCGCTGATGCTGCGATACAGATCGGTCACCTGGCGCGCGGCCTGGTCGTCGATCAGTTCGCGCGGCAATACCTGCACGGCCTGCGGAACGAGTTCCAGTGGCGTATCGGTGCGGGTACCCACCGCTGCATCGTCAACCAGATACAGCGTCTGCGCACGGCCGCGAACCTGCACCTTGTCCAGTTCGCGCACCCCATCGGAGCTGGGTGCGTCGGCCGCATGCGCAGAGATGCCGGCAAGTGAAAGGGCGATAGCGAGTGAGGACAGCGACAACGGGCGTGAGAGCATCAGCAAATGAGAGTGCAGGTGTAAATGAGAAATATTAGCATGTGACCCGGTGTTTATTGGTCCTGCGATGCGTGCTCGGCACACATCGTTTCCCGAAGCTTTTCTCGGAGTCAGGCGCGAAGATCTTCTGGGGCAAGGGTCTGGAAAATGCCGTGGCGAGGAGTGGGGCGGCACGAAGGGGATGTCGTGCGGTTCGTCTCCGAGGGCGCGATTCCGTAGCGTTGAATGTCAGCGGCTGGCACGACTGGAGGTCCGTGGATCTGCGTTGATCTGCGTTGCTGCGTTGCTGCGTTGCTGCGGTGCTGCGGTGCTGCGGTGGTGAGAGGGGGATTGTTGGGTGCGTCCTGCACCCAACCCTTCTGCGCTTCGCGCTACAGGGCCAGCCTGCGGCTGTCCGGTTCTGCTCCTGCAGAACCGTCGAACCCCACGGGGCTTCTCA
>JAEZCF010000050.1 GCA_023430045.1 Pseudomonadota bacterium
CAGGCGTTCTACATGGTCGGCAGCATCGAAGAAGCGGTCGAGAAGGCCAAGAAGATGGCCGAGAAGGCCTGATCCGGGATGGGCAGGAGCGATCCTGCCCAGCCTGATTCCGGTGGCTGGCCCGTGCCAGCCCCGGTGTTCCTCCCCGGTGGCATGCCGCCACCGCGAACAGCGAAGAGATTTGCATGAGCACGATCCGTTGCGACATCGTCAGCGCCGAGCAGGAAATCTTCCGGGGTGAAGCAACCCTGGTCGTGGCCACCGGTGAGCTGGGCGAGCTGGGCATCGCGCCCCGGCACGCACCGCTGATCACCCGCCTGAAGCCGGGCAAGGTGGTGGTGACCACTCCGAACGGCGAGCAGCTGGATTTCGTCATCTCCGGCGGCATCCTGGAAGTGCAGCCGCAGGTGGTGACCGTGCTGGCCGACACCGCCATCCGTGCGCAGGATCTGGACGAAGCCTCGGTGCGCAAGGCCAAGGAAGAAGCCGAGCGCATGCTGGCCAACCGTGGCGAAGCCATGGACATCGCCGAAGCGCAGCAGAAGCTGGCCGAAGTGACCGCCCAGCTGCAGGCGCTGGAACGCCTGCGCAAGAACCTGAAGCACTGAGAACGTCGGGCGGCTGACGACCCACGGTCGTCATGCGGTCCTGCAACCGTTCCACCAGCGCCGGCCCCGTGCCGGCGTTTGTGTTTTCCGCTCCTCGAACCCGCCTGGCGGGGCACGCAGCGCGGGTGCGGGAGCGCGACCAGCATCGCCCGTCATACGGCGGGCTATGATGCATCGATGCTGCACCGGATGAGCCGGGGCGCGCTGACACAGCAAGGAGAGCAGGGTGCGGCAGACCTTGGGCGTGGCCCCGGTGACGGATCGTTGGAGATGGCTGCGCGGAACGCCCGCTTTTGCATGGTCTGTCTCGTGGCTGGTGCTGTGCCTGCCTTGGCTGCTGGGTGTCTGGACGATTCCCTTCGATGCGGTCCAGCAGTTTTTTCCGGCAGTAAGCTTCACCGCGCAGCAACTGCTGCAGCTGGATGCACCGTGGTGGAATCCGTACCTGCACGGGGGATATCCGCAGCTTGCCGATCCGCAGATGATGACGCTGCAGCCCAGCGTGGTGCTGCCCATGCTGCTGGCGCCCACCTCGCTGCACTGGTTCACCGTCGTGATCCTGCTGCATGTGCTGGTGGCGGGGATCGGCGCGCTGAAACTCGCCGCCCTCCATGGCCTGCAGCGATTGCCGCAGCTCATGTTCGCGCTCGTGCTGCTTTTTGGCGGCGTTGCCGCCGCGCGGCTGCAGCACACCCCGATGATCGTCAGCTGCTGCCTGCTTCCCTGGCTATGGCTGGCGCTGACCCGGCTGACGCGCCACCTGCGATGGCGTGATGCGGCGCTGGCCGGGGGCGTCGGTGGGCTGTGTGCGCTGCAGCTGACACAGGTGACCTATCTCATCGTGCTGGCCTGCGCGGTGTATGCCATCGCCGCGCTGGTGTGGGCGCGTGCGCAGCGCATGCGCCTGTGCGTGCAGATGGCGAGCGTCGGCCTGATCGCTGCCGCGATCAGTGCGCCGCAATGGCTTTCCACCTTTGCCTGGCTTGCGCAGACCAACCGTGATGGCGTGTCGCTGGAGACGGCGCTGCCGGGGGCGCTGCATTGGCAGTCGCTGGTGACGTTGCTGTCCGGCAACGTGTTCGCACAGGGGCGGGGTGACAGCTGGGCATTCGGCGACATCACCACCGACTATCTGTACATGGGGGCGGTGCCACTGGCGGTGTGGCTGGCCTGGGGCGGGGCGGTGGCGCGCAGGGATCCGCCGCGCACCCGCGTCGCGCTGGCGGTGTTCGTGCTGGCCGTGCTGTTCGCCCTGGGCGGCGCAACGCCGTTGTTTCCGTGGCTTTTCACGTGGTTGCCGGGACTGGACCTGTTCCGTCGCCCGTCCGATGGACTGTTCCTCGCCGTTCCTGCAGCGGCCTGGTTGTCGGCGCACGCGTTGCAGTCTGCGTTGCAGCACGAGCGGATGCGCCCGCACCTGCCATCGGTGCTGGTGGTCACCGCCCTGGCTGTTGCCGGCGCATGGCTGATCGTGGACAGCGGGCGCCTGCAGAGCGCTGCGTGGCTGGCGATGAGTGCCGGCATCGGGGCCATCGCCGTGCGCCTGCTGCGCCGCCAGCATGTGCCGCTGCGTGGGCTGCTGGCATTGATGCTGGTGGACCTGCTGATGTTCAACGTCAGCACCTCGTTCAATGCGCGCAGCGCGACCCGCCCGATATTGACTGCGACCCGCCCGGGGCCGGCGCAGAGCGCTTACCGATTGCTGGCTGCCGAACGCAACGACGGCGTGCCGGAGCGGGCGATGGTATTCGGCATCGGGCCGCTCACCAATGGCGCCGCCGTGCACGGGCTGGCGCTGGTCAATGGCTACAATCCGTTGATCGAGCGCCGCGCCCTGCAGATGCTCGGCATGCCCGGCGATCCACTCGAAACCGTGCAGCAGAAGCCGGTCACGCCGTGGACCCCCGACTTCAGCGCGCCCCTGTACGACCTGATGGGCGTGCGCTGGGTGCTGGCACCGAGCGCTTTTGACGGCTCACACGCGCATGACCCCGAACTGCAGGTCATGCGACGTGACCGCCTGCTGCCGCGCGTGCTCAATCCCACGGCCGTGCAGCACCATGTCGAGGACCTGCCGCCCGCCGCCGCCTTCAACCAGACGGACTTCACCACCACCGTCTGGTTGCCCGCCGATGTCGAATCGGCGTGTGCCGATACCGCCGGCGGCACCTTGCAGGTGTTGGGCCTGGCCTACAGGGCCAGCGGCATGAGCGTGGACGTGGAAGCGGCCGCACCGGCCTGGCTGGTGGTCAATGAAGTGATCGCGCCCGGCTGGGTGGCGACCGTGGATGGGGCTGAAATCCCCCTGCTGCGAGCCAACGGCCTCTTCCGAGCGGTCTGCGTGCCTGCCGGCCGGCATGCGGTGGCGTTCCGCTTCAGTCCGCTGCACCTGTGGCGTGAAGGACTGGCGCAGCGCATCGGCCGCTGAGCCCGAGCATCGCTGGTCAGGGTCGGGCAATGCACGGTGGCACGTCCACTCAGCGGAACACCAGCCGGCGCATCAGCAGGAACGACAGCCCGGCCAGCCCGCCTTCCACCAGCGGCTTGGCCAGCCAGGCGTACTGCAGGCCCAGCGCGTGGTCCGCCGCCCGCACCAGCAGGGTGCTCAGCGTGGTGACCAGGGCCCATAACGTGATGAAGCGTGCGAAGCGCTTCCATCCCAGCCGCTGCTGGCCCGCTTCGGCGAACGTGTAACGTCCATTGAGCCAGAAGCCCAGCATCATTCCGCTGGCGCGACCGGTGACATTGCCGGGCACCACGGGCATGCCGAGCGCCGTCACGGCGACGAACACGCACCAGTCCAGCAGCAGCTGCAGCAGGCCGACGACGAGGTAGGAACCACCTTGGCGGAGCAGAGTCATGGACAGTCGATGCAGGGAGCGTGAGCCATGGTAACGGCGCACGTTCTAGAATGTCCGCAGACCCCTACGGACCGTCCTGTTCATGACCCAGCCCCTGCACGTGATCATCCTCGCCGCCGGTGCCGGCAAGCGCATGAAATCTGCGTTGCCGAAAGTGCTGCAGCCGATCGCGGGGCAACCGATGCTGGCACATGTGATCGCGACCGCGCGCGAGCTGGAGCCTGCAGCCATCCACGTGGTGCACGGCCACGGTGGCGACGCGGTACGTGCGCGTTTTTCCGACCAGCCGGATCTGCTGTGGGCCGAACAGGCGCAGCAGCTGGGCACCGGTCACGCCGTGGCGCAGGCGATGCCCGACGTGCCGGACGCCGCGCAGGTGCTGGTGCTGTATGGCGATGTACCGCTGATCCGCGCACCGACCCTGCGCCACCTGCTGTCGCAGCCAGGCCGGCTGGCCGTACTGGCCGCCGAGGTGGCCGACCCGACGGGTTACGGGCGCATCGTCCGCGATGCGGAGGGCAACGTCGGCGCCATCGTCGAGCAGAAGGATGCCGATGACGAGCAGCGACGCATCAACATCATCAACACCGGCATCATCACCGCCGAATCGACCGCCCTGCGTCGCTGGCTTTCGCAGCTTTCCAGCGCAAACGCGCAGGGCGAGTATTACCTGACCGACATCTTCGCGTTCGCAGCCAACGAGTACACTGCGGCCGAGATGTGCCTGGTGGAAGATCCACGCGACGCCGAAGGCGCCAACGACCCGTGGCAGCTGGCGCAGCTGGAACGTGCCTGGCAGCAGCGTGCGGTGCGCAGGCTGTGCGCGCAGGGAGCGCGTGTTCTGGATCCGGCACGCGTGGATATCCGCGGCGAGGTCATCGTCGGCAGCGACGTTCAGGTGGATATCGACGTGATCTTCGAAGGCCGCGTGCAGTTGGCCGACGGTGTGAGCATCGGTCCGTTCACCCGTCTGAAGGACGTCACGCTGGGTCCGGGCACCGAGGTGCGCGCGCATTGCGATCTCGAAGGCGTGGTCACCGAAGGTGCGGCGCAGATCGGCCCGTACGCGCGCCTGCGACCCGGCACCGTGCTGGCCGATGGCGTACACGTGGGCAATTTCGTGGAAACCAAGAAGGTCAGCATGGGGGTGGGCAGCAAGGCCAACCACCTGTCCTACCTGGGTGACGCGGTGATCGGCAGCAAGGTCAACATCGGTGCGGGCACCATTACCTGCAACTACGATGGCGTGAACAAGTCTCAGACCACCATCGGGGACAACGCGTTTATCGGTTCCAACAGTGCGCTGGTGGCGCCGGTAGTGGTGGGGGAAGGAGCCACCATTGCGGCCGGCTCGGTGATCACCCGCACCGCGCCGGAAGGCAGGCTGACCGTGGCACGTGCACGGCAGCAGACCGTCGAGGGCTGGCAACGCCCGCAGAAGAAGTCGTAGAGCCGGGCTCTGCCCGGCTGCATGGAAGGGCAACTCAGCGCGGCCCCTGGTAGAGCCGACCCATGGTCGGCTGGCGCTACACGCTGGAGCAGCCGGGCAGAGCCCGGCTCTACGTGGGCAGCAGCAGCGATACGCACAGCCCGCCGTCCGGCCGGTTCTGCAGCGATATCCGCCCGCCATGCGCTTCGATGATTTCGCGGGTCAGCGCGAGGCCCAGGCCGGTCCCGTTGCGCTTGGTGGAATAGAACGGCATCAGCGCGTTCTGCAGCACGGCTTCGTTCATGCCCTTGCCACGGTCCAGGACGTCCAGCCGCAGCCACTGCGGCAGGCGTCCCAGCTGCACCCGCACGTCGTCATTCGGCGGGTCCGCTTCGGCGGATGCTTCGTGCGCGTTCTTCAGCAGGTTGAGCAGCGCCTGGCCCAGCTGTGCGATGTCCACCCGGCTGTGTACATCCTCGGCGATGGCATCCATATGAAACGGAATCTGCTGCTGCAGGCTGGCCAGGAAAGGCCCCCAGTGCACCGTCTGCAGCTGTGGCTGCGGCAGCTTGGCAAAGCGCGCGTAGCCGCGGATGAAGCCCTCCAGGTGACGGGCGCGGTCCTCGATGGTGGTGAAGATTTCCGGCAGCCGCTCGAAGCGCTCGCGCTTCACCAGCTCGCCGCCGGAATGCGCCAGCGAAGCGATGGGTGCGAGCGAGTTGTTGAGTTCATGGCTGATCACCCGGATCACCTTCTTCCACGTCTGCACTTCCTGCCTGCGCAGTTCGGCGGTCAGCAGGCGGATCAGCAGCAGATCGTGCGGACGCCCGTTGAGGTGGAACGCGCGCCGCGACAGATGATAGATCTGCTCGTCATCCTCATCCTCGCTGTCTTCGTCGCGCACCGCGAACAGGCTGTCGCCGCCGCGGGAGATGGCATCGCGCAGGGCCACCGGCATCTGTTCGAGCAGTTCCTCCAGGCGCCGGCCTTCCAGCTTCCAGCCACCATGCAGAAGCTTGCGCGCGGCCAGGTTGGAGAACACCACGCGCGGCAGCCCATCGCCGCCGTCGGCTACCAGCAGCATCGCTACGGGCGTGTTCTGCACCATGGTGTCCAGCAGCAGCTCGCGCTGCACCAGGCTCTGCCGCTGCTCGCGCAGTACGTCGCCCAGCTCGCGGTGAGCCTGCACCAGGTTGCCCAGTTCATCGTGACCGGCCCAGTGCACGCTGAAGTTGAATTCGCCATCGCGGTAGCTGCTGACAGTGCCGGACAGGGCACGCATCAGCGAACGTACCGGGGCGGTGGCACGGTTCAGGCTGAACCACATCAGCATCAGCAGGATCGCGCCGGAAAGGCTCGCCACCCACCAGCCACGGTCCAGCCAGTACGCCAGCATCCACGGCAGGGCCGCAGCCAGCGCCAGCACCGGCAACAGGCGCAGAAACAGGCGGAACGTGAATGATCGCAGCCTCATTCGCGTGGGATGCCGTGCCGGTCCATGCGACGGTACAGCGCCTGCCGGCTCAGTCCCAGCTCGGCTGCCGCCTGCGCGATGATGCCGTGGTTGCTGGCCAGCACGCTTTCGATGCGCTGGCGATCCGGGTCCACCGTGGCGCCGGCCGGGCGCGTGGTGGCGGCCGCACGCGGCAGGTTGAGGTCCGCCACCTCGATGCGGTTGCCACTGGCCAGCAGTTCGGCACGCTGGATGACGTTGCGCAGTTCGCGCACATTGCCTGGCCATGCATGGCGTTGCAGCGCGCTCACCGAGGCGGCCGACAGCGGCTTGTCGCCGGACAGGAAACGTTCGGCCAGCGGTACGATGTCGCCCGGACGTTCGGCCAATGGCGGCAGCGCCAGCTCGACGGTATTGAGGCGGTAATACAGGTCCTCGCGGAAGGTGCCTTCGCGGATCATCGTGGCCAGGTCGGCGTTGGTGGCGCTCACCACGCGCACCCTGACCTGGCGTTCGCGGTTGGAACCCAGGCGTTCGAAGCGCCCGGTTTCCAGCACGCGCAGCAGCTTCATCTGTCCGCCCAGCGGCAGGTTGCCGATTTCGTCCAGGAACAGCGTGCCGCCATCGGCGGCTTCGAACTTTCCTTCGCGCGCCTTGTTGGCACCGGTGTACGCACCGGCATCGGCACCGAACAGCTCCGCTTCGATCAGTTCGGAGGGCAGCGCGCCGCAGTTCACCGTCACGAAGGGGCCCTTGGCCATCGGCGAATTGGCTTGGATGATCTGCGCGATCTTTTCCTTGCCGGCGCCATTCGGGCCGGTGATGAGCACCGGCAGTGGCGAACGCGCGACCTGGCAGGCGAGGGCGATAACCCGCTCGCTGGCGGGATCGGCGAATACGGCATCGCACAGGTCATAGCGTTGCTGCAGATCATCGCGCTGGCGCCGCTCGCGTTGTCGGCGGTGATCCAGTTCGCGTCGTGCTTCAGACAGTTCCAGCAGGTTGTTGACCGTGGTCAGCAGCTTGCGATCATCCCAGGGCTTTGCCAGGTAATCGGCGGCCCCGGCCTTGACCAGGTCCACCGCGCTGCTCAGGTGCGTCCATGCCGTCAGCAGGATCACCGGCAGATCGGGATGCTGCTGGCGGATGCGTGCGAACAATGCTTCGCCTTCCTCGCCGGAGGTGGTGTCCTCGCTGAAGTTCATGTCCTGGATGACCAGGTCCACCGGATGGTCCTGCAGCATCGCGAGCCCTTCCACGGGCGAATGCGCGTGCACGGTTTCGATGTCGTGCAGCGAGAACAGCACGTCCAGCGCGGTGCCCACGCTGGTGTTGTCGTCGATGATCAGGATCGCGGGCATGCGCAGCTTCTGGGTGAGTGGAGGGTAGAGCCGGGCTCTGCCCGGCTGACATGCAGGTCAGGGGTTTTCGCGTTCTTCCGGTACAGCCGGGCAGAGCTCCGGCTCCACATCCAGCCGGGCAGAGCCCGGCTCTACGTGTGGCCCAGCATAGCCAAACGGCGTGGCGGCAGTCAGGTGCCGCGGGTAGCGACCGCCGGCGGCACCGCCGCCGCGCGCCGGGCCGGGCCGAATAC
>JAEZCF010000075.1 GCA_023430045.1 Pseudomonadota bacterium
CGATCGCTGAGACCTAGAGCCGAACGGTCGCCCACGCCGGGCTCTCGACGCCTAATCTGCCAGATCGGCAAGAGATAAGAGCCGGGCGCTGCCCGGCTGACGCCATTCCTCGCAGCGGGGGTAGAGCCGGGCTCTGCCCGGCTGTTCCCGTTCCACACAGCGGGGGTAGAGCCGGGCGCTGCCCGGCTGACGCCATCCCACGCAGCGGAGTAGAGCCGGGCGCTGCCCGGCTGATGCCACTCCACATGGCGGCTCAGTACACCGCCATCGCGGAAACGCCTTCGAACTCCGTTTCGCCGACCACGGTCATGTACCAGGTACCCGGTTGCGGCCGGATCACCTGCACGGTCTCGGCATTTCCCGCCTTCTGCGAACGGATGTCATGGCTGCCTGCCGAGGCGGCGCGGTCATGCGCCACGTACAGCGACACGTTGCCGCTGCCACCATAGGTACGCAGGTTGAGCACCGCCGTACCGGCCGGCACCTCCACGCGGAAGGACCGTTCTTCGCCGGCGACACCGCTCTGTGCCCCCTGCGCCACCCGGTTGACCAGCAGCTCGCTGGGGTCGTCGGGCAGGTCCTGCATGGCCGCCTGCACAGCGGCGGCCGCATTCACGATACCCGCGCCCATGCTGCGGTTGGCCGGCGGTGCAACCACGAATGGTGCTGCCGTGCCACGCAGCACGCGCCGCACCTGGTCCGGTGTCAGCGGCTCGCGCCCGCTTGCCACTGCGGCGCCCTGCATCAGCGCGACCACGGCCGCCACGTGCGGACTGGCCATCGAAGTACCCTGCATGCCGATGGTCACATCGCCGGCCGGGCTTGGATCGGGTGCCTGCAGCCCGCTGTTGCCCAGCGACCAGATGTAGTTGTTGTTGGAGTCCGCATCGACATCATCGCCGCCCGGCGCCGACAGGGCGACCACCGGCCCGTAGTTCGAATATGAGGCGCGGGCCCCGGTGAAGCCGGTCGCGCCCACCGCGATGACGCCGCGGCAGCTGGCCGGCGAGAACGCGGCCGCTGGCGCATTGCTGTTGCCCGCCGCGACGACCACCGTGACACCGCGGGCGATGGCGCCGTCGATCGCTTCCTGGGTCGCAGGATCGTCGGCACACGTGCCCTCGCCTCCCAGGCTGAGGTTGATCACCTCGGCCGGTGTCGCGTCATCGGGCACGCCGTCGACGTGGCCACCGGATGCCCAGGTGATCGCATCGATGATGTCGGACGTGTAGCCCCCGCCGGTGCCCAGCACGCGCACCGGCTGCACCTTCGCCCCCCACGCGACGCCGGCGACGTCCAAGCCGTTGTTGGTGACGGCCGCAATCGTTCCGGCGACATGCGTGCCATGGAAACTGCTGCGGATGCCGGCGAAGCCATCGCCCGGATCATGCGCGTCCGGATCGCGGCCATCGCCGTCGTTGGCCACCTCCGGATCGGAGATGAAGTCATATCCCGGCAGAAGGTTCGCCGTTAGATCCTGGTGATCGAGATAGCCGGTATCCAGCACGGCCACCACCACGCCTTCGCCCCGGGCGGTGTCCCAGGCCGCAGGCGCACGGATGCCGGAGCGCGGATTGCTGTAATGCCATTGCAGTGGGTAGTACTCGTCGTCCGGGCTGACATCGAATCCATGCTTGCGATGATCTGCCTGGGCGTATTGCACCTGCGGATCGCTGCGCAGCTCGGCCAGCAGCGCAGCGGTTTCCGCACGATCCAGCCGGCGCGAAACCCGGACGAGATCGCTGCCCATGCCCAGGCGACGCAGATGGACGGACGTAGGCGTACCGCCGCCAGCCACGGTCCTTGAAGCGGGCAGCGCGCGTGCCAGCGCAGCGTCGAACGCGGCCGAAAGATCGGCCGGCGCCTTCGCCGATCGTGCGCCATCGCGATACTTGATGATGAAACGATCAACATGTGTTTCGGCAGGCGGCACGCTGGAAACGGCCATGTGATCATCCCGCACCGGCGACGTTCCAGGGGCGGCGATGACGGATCCGCTCGCCAGCGCAACCGTGATCGCCATGGCCAGGAGGCCCCCCGCACGGCGGGATGGAAAGATCTTCATCATGGTGCTTCCCCAGGGAGTGGAATCGGAAACGAGTTCGCGGGGGTGTCGCCCGCACGGACCAGGCATGCTCATCGCGCCAGTCCCAGCACGCTGACGCCGCGGTACTGGCTTTCACCCACCACCCGCAGATACCACGTGCCTGCCGCCGGGCGGCTTATGACGATGGCTTCGGCATTGCCCGGCCTCGCGGAGCGGAACTGTGCGTCGTCGACGCTCGGGACGACTCCAGCAGACGCATACAGGCTGACATTGCCGCTGCCTCCCAGGGTGCGAAGGTTCAGGCTGGCGGTGCCTGCAGGCACTTCCAGTTCGTAAACGGTCTCCTGTCCTGCCGCGCCACTCTGGTTTGCCAGCAGGACGCCGTTCTGCAGCGGCGCATTGGGCAACTCCGGCAACGGGTTGCCGAGTGCCAGCTGCACGGCCCGGTAAGCGTCCACCATACCCGCGCCGATCGGCTGGCTGGCAGGCGGCGGCGCCGGGAACGGCCGCACCGACCGCACCAGCACATCGCGTATCTGGTCGGGCGTCAACGGACCGCGCCCGGCCCTGGTCGCGGCCGATTGGACCAATGCGGCAATCGCCGCCACGTGCGGCGATGCCATCGAGGTACCGACCATTCCAACCAGCACGTTGTCATGGTTGGCGACCGTCCTGCCGCCATCGCCGGTGGACCAGATCGCGCCGAGAGAAACTGGAATGCTGGAATCGATGTCGCCGCCCGGCGCCGCCACCGTCACCGTGCCGCCATGGTTGCTGTAGCTGGCCTTGCCACCTCCGAAGCCGGTGGCGCCTACCGCGATGACGCCACGACAGCTGGCCGGCGAAAAGAACGCAGCATCGCTGGCGTTGTTGCCAGCGGCCACCACTACCGTGGTACCACGGCTGCGCGCGCCATCGATGGCTTCCTGGGTGACCGGATCGTCACTGCAGGCACCTGCACCACCGAGACTGAGGTTGATGATCTCGGCAGGATCGGTATTGTCCGGCACGCCATCCACGTGGCCACCCGAGGCCCACACGATGGCGTCGGCGATATCGGACGAGAAGCCACCACAGTGGCCCAGCGCGCGTACCGGTTGCACTCTGGCGCCGTAGGCCGCGCCGACAATCCCCTTGGCGTTGTTCGCTACCGCAGCAATCGTGCCGGCGACATGGGTGCCGTGCCACGTGCTGTCCCTCGGGCTGCACAGGACACCGTCGCTCCAGTCCCCGGGGTCGGTCGGATCCGGATCGCGGCCATCGCCATCGCCGGCGATGTCCGGCGAATCCTCGTCCTGGCCATAAAACGAAATCATGTCGTAGCCGGGTACCAGGTTGTCGGCCAGGTCCAGGTGCTGCAGCACGCCGGTATCGATCACCGCCACCACCACGCCTTCGCCGGTGCTGTCGTCCCATGCCTTCGGCCCGTAAATGCCGCCTACGGTGTTCAGCATGTCCCACTGGTAACGCGGCAGCTGCGGATCATCCGGCAGGGTGTCGAGGGCATGCTTGAGACGGTCCATCTGCGCGTACTGCACATCCGGGTCGAGGCGCAGCTGCTGCAGGAACCGCTGGCTTTCATCGGCGTCCAGCACGCGCGAGGAGAGCACCACGTCGGCACCGGAGGCGGTACGGCGCAGTGCCCGCAGCGACGGGGTGCCCCTGCCATTGCGCGGAGGCAGGCTGCGCAGCATCGCCGTGGTGGCATTGCCCGCCACCCGCTGATGATCGCGAGCCGCTGCGCTGCCGGAGCGGTATTTGATGATGAAGCGCTGCGCTCCCGCCTGCGCCGTATCGGCTGCGGGGATATGGAACGGGCCGCTCACCGTATCGGCGGCCAGGGCAGGCTGTACTGCAAGGCCCAGCAGGATCGCGGTAGCCAACGTACCGGCACGTGCCAGGAACGGGGTCGTCATGGTGTCACTCCAGGAATCAGGTGCATTGCGGAGCGCCGGG
>JAEZCF010000089.1 GCA_023430045.1 Pseudomonadota bacterium
CGCAGGAACAGAGCGCGGGCATCGAACAGGTCAACCAGACCGTGGTGCAGATGGATGAAACCACCCAGCAGAACGCCGCGCTGGTGGAAGAAGCCACCGCCGCCGCGCGCGCCATGGAAGAACAGGCGGGTCATCTGAGCGAAGCCGTTTCGGTATTCAAGCTGGACGATGCCGATGAAGCTGCCAGCACGCCGACCCCGGCGCGCTCCCGTCCGGCCGCAGCGCCGGGCAGTGCTTCGACGACCGTACGCCGCAGCGCTCCGCGCCAGCAGGTGGCTGAACTGGCCGACGGCGAGTGGCAGGAATTCTGAGCCACTCCGCAGGAAGACCCACAAGGGACGGGGGCGAGGCCTCCGTCCCTTTTTTGTTGTCCTGACGGTCTTTACGCGCGCTCAATTTTGCGCTCGCGCGGCCGATACCGGTGTTGCCGCCGCCGCGTCCGCCGGCACGGCACCCTCTCCCTGCTCCGGTCTGTACATGATGCTTATGCAACGCTGGCACCGCTTCTTCGACAACCTCCCGGTCCGCCGCAAGCTCGGCCTGCTCACCCTGCTGATCGCCCTGGGTGTGATCCTGCTGTCGGTGGTGGCCGCACGCATGCAGTATCTGGACCTCACCGAAACACGTAAGCAGGCGCTGGCGGTACAGGTGGAGCTGAGCGAGGGCGTGCTGGCGCATTACCAGCGCCAGGCGGCCAGCGGTGAGATGAGCGAGGACGCCGCCAAGGCGGCCGCGCTGCAGGCGCTGTCGTCGATGCGCGCCCGCGACAATGCGCACTATTACAACGTGCTGGACACCAATTACACGATGCTGATGCATCCGTTCCGGCCGCAGTATGCAGGCAAGTCGCAGAAGGACTACGTGTCCGATGATGGCGTGCGCATCTACTACCAGCAGGTGGGCATGGCCCGTATCGGCGGCGGCTACACCTACTACAAGACCAACAGGCCGGACCACGATGGCCCGCTGGACAAGGTGGTCTATTCACACATGTTCGAGCCGTGGCAATGGATCGTCACCAGCGGTGTCTACATGGACGACGTGCAGACCCAGGCCGGCCGCTTCGCACTGGTGATGGGCATCGCCGGCGGCCTGCTGGTCCTGGTGGTGCTGGCCCTGAGCTGGGTGATCGGCAGCCGCATCGGCGTCCCGCTGCGCAGGGCTACCCATGTCGCCGAGAACATCGCTGCCGGAAAGCTCGACAACAGCATCGGCGAACAGCCACACGATGAGACCGGCCGCCTGCTGCACAGCATGGCGCGCATGCAGGACCAGCTGCATGCCGTCATCGCGGGCCAGCGCGAAATGGCCCGCCGGCACCACGCGGGCGAGCTCAGCTATCGCATCGATGCCAGCACCACGCCCGGCGAGTATGGACAGATGGTGAAGGACACCAACACCCTGGTCGGCGATCACGTGCAGACCCTGCATGACGTGCTGGCGGTGGTGAAGCAGTACGCTGTCGGCGACCTGCGTGCGGATATCGCCCGCTACCCCGGCGAGAAGGCCGAGATGACCGATACGGTCGATGCGGTGAAGGCCAACCTCGGCCGCATCAATGCCGAGATCAAGCGTTTGGCGAGCGCCGCGGCCGCCGGCGATTTCAGCCAGCGTGGCGACGCCGCGTGTTACGAGCATGATTTCCGCGCGATGGTCGAGAACCTCAACGCGATGATGGCGGTCAGCGACGACAACCTGGGCAAGCTGTCCGCGCTGCTCTCGGCGATCGCCGAAGGCGACCTGACCGCACGCATGCACGGCGAATTCCAGGGCGTGTTCGCGCGGATGCGCGACGATGCCAACGCCACCGTGGTGCAGCTGACGCGCATCGTCAGCCAAATCCAGGATGCCACCAGCAGCATCACCCTTGCAGCCGGCGAAATCGCCAGCGGCAACAACGACCTGTCCCGACGCACCGAACAGCAGGCCGCAAACCTGGAAGAAACCGCTGCGTCGATGGAGGAACTCACCTCCACCGTGCGCCAGAACGCCGAACATGCCCGCCAGGCCAACCAGCTGGCCATCGGCGCAGCCGGCGTGGCTTCGCAGGGCGGCGAGGTGGTCGGCCAGGTGGTTGCCACCATGAGCGCCATCGAAGCGTCGTCGAAGCGGATCGCCGACATCATCTCGGTGATCGACGGCATCGCCTTCCAGACCAACATCCTGGCGCTCAATGCCGCAGTCGAAGCCGCACGCGCCGGCGAACAGGGCCGTGGTTTCGCGGTGGTCGCCAGCGAAGTGCGCAGCCTTGCCCAGCGTTCGGCGGCAGCAGCCAAGGAGATCAAGGGCCTGATCGACGATTCGGTCGGCAAGGTCGCCGACGGCTCGACGCTGGTGCACCAGGCCGGCGCCACCATGGGCGAGATCGTTTCCTCCGTGCAGCGCGTGAACGACATCATGGCCGAGATCTCCGCGGCCTCCCAGGAACAGAGCGCGGGCATCGAACAGGTCAACCAGACCGTGGTGCAGATGGACGAAACCACCCAGCAGAACGCCGCGCTGGTGGAAGAAGCCACCGCCGCCGCGCGTGCCATGGAAGAGCAGGCAGTGCAGTTGGCCGACGCGGTGGCGATCTTCCGCCTGGACGACCAGGTCGGCGTCGCCGTACGTGCGGTGGCGGCGAAGGTGTCCCAGGCCGCGCAGCCGGCAGGCCCATCCGCCCTGCCCGCATCGCGTCGTCCGGTCACACCCGCCACCACCCGCCAACGCCCGCTGCCGACACCGGACGACGGCAACTGGCAGGAGTTCTGACGGCAGTCCTGATTCATCCGGCGCGGCATCTGCCTGCGCCACCGCCCTCCGCCCTGGATACGCGCCGTGACCCTGCTGCCTGCTCCTGTCGTCCACCACGAAAGCCGTGAGTTCGAGTTCGCCGACCGCGACTTCCGGCGCGTCTGCGAACTCATTCACCAGCGTGCCGGCATCGCACTGGCGCCGGCCAAGCGCGACATGGTGTACGGGCGGCTGTCGCGGCGGCTGCGCGCGCTGGGCATGCGCAGCTTCCACCAGTACCTGGATCACCTGGAAACCGGTGGCGACGAGGAATGGCAGGCGTTCACCAACGCGCTCACCACCAACCTGACCGCGTTCTTCCGCGAGCCGCATCATTTCGAGCGGCTGCGCGAGGAACTGGAGCGGCGCGCCAGCGCAGCCAGCAGCACGCATCCGCTGCTGCTGTGGTCATGCGCCGCCTCCACAGGCGAAGAGCCCTATTCGATGGCGATCACTGCCTGCGAAGCCTTTGGTACGCTGAAGCCACCGGTGCGCATCGTCGCCACCGATGTCGACACCCAGGTGCTGGCGACGGCCGCACGTGGTGTGTATGCGATCGACCGTGTCACCGGCCTCGACCCCGGCCTGCGGCGCCGTTACTTCCAGCGTGGCACCGGCCCGAACGAAGGCCAGTGCCGGGTGCTGCCCGCCCTGCGCGAGCTGATCGACTACCGGCCGCTGAACCTGCTGGCGCCGCGCTACGACATCGGCGGACCGTTCACCGCACTGTTCTGCCGCAACGTGATGATCTACTTCGACAAGCCCACCCAGCGCGGCATTCTCGGCCGGCTGGTGCCGCACCTGGCCGACGATGGGTTGCTGTATACCGGCCACTCGGAAAACTACCTGCATGCTGCCGATCTGATCCAGCCGTGCGGCCGCACGCTGTACCGTCGCGCCCCGGGAGTACGCGCATGAACCTTGCGCTGCGCAACGACGAGGTGATGCGTTATCGCGACGCACGCTTCAAGGTCACGGCCGCCAAGCTGCTGCCCACGCAGTACCTTGTGGTGGACGATGACACCGTGCTGACCACCACGCTGGGATCCTGCGTGGCCGCCTGCCTGCGTGACCCGGTCCTGCGCATCGGCGGCATGAACCATTTCCTGCTGCCGGAAGGCAATGTCGGCGATGGTGCGCCGGCCCGTTACGGCAGTTATGCCATGGAACTGCTGATCAACGACCTGCTCAAGCGCGGCGCGCATCGCAAGCGCCTGGAAGCCAAGGTGTTCGGCGGCGCCAACGTGCTCAAGGGCTTCACCAGCAATCCGGTGGGCACCCGCAACGCCGAGTTCGTGCGCCAGTATCTGCACGCCGAACATATCCCCATCCTTGCCGAAGACCTGTGCGGCATTCATCCGCGCAAGGTG
Source organism: Pseudomonadota bacterium (assembly GCA_023430045.1). Classification (GTDB taxonomy): domain Bacteria; phylum Pseudomonadota; class Gammaproteobacteria; order Xanthomonadales; family Xanthomonadaceae; genus Stenotrophomonas. Next base: position 4,143 of record JAEZCF010000089.1, read on the forward strand.
TGGTTCTTCGCCGACACCGGCCGGGTGGTGGTGCAGCGCCTGCCCCACGCGCACGAGGCAGAGGTCGCCGCGACCGAATCGGCCGTGCGTGCACGGCTGTCCAAGGCGCCGGTCACCGGTGGCGTGGAGCTGTTCGAATGAGCCTGGTACAACCCTGCCGGGTGCTGATCGTCGACGATTCGGCGGTGGTCAGGCAGATCCTCAGCGAGATCCTCGCCAGCGATGCCGGCATCGAAGTGGTCGGCACTGCGGCCGATCCGCTGCTGGCACGCGAAAAGATCAAGCGGCTGGCGCCGGACGTGATCACCCTGGACGTGGAAATGCCACGCATGGACGGCCTGGCGTTCCTGGAGAACCTGATGCGGTTGCATCCGTTGCCGGTGGTGATGATTTCATCGCTGACCGAGCGCGGTGCCGACACCACCCTGCAGGCATTGGCACTGGGCGCGGTGGATTTCGTTTCGAAGCCGAAACTCGATGTGGCGCGTGGCCTGGCCGGCTATGCGGAAGAGATCATCGAAAAGGTGAAGGCTGCGGCACGCTCACGCGTGCGGCCACTGGTGCGCGGTGCAGCGCCCCCGAAACTCACCCTGCCCGCCATGGCGGCTTCGCCGGTGGCACCCGGGGCGCAATTCCGCACCACCGACCGGTTGATCGCGCTGGGCGCTTCGGCTGGCGGCACCGAAGCGTTGCGCGTGGTGCTGGAAAGCCTGCCTGCCGATGCGCCTGCGGTGGTGATGACCCAGCACCTGCCGGCCACCTTCAGCACCGCGTTCGCCGAACGCCTGGACCGTCATTCCGCGATGGCCGTGCGCGAAGCCAGCGATGGTGAAGCGGTGCTGCCCGGGCACGCCTACCTGCCGCCAGGCGGCCGCCACCTGCGGGTCATCCGCGATGGCGCCCGCTGGCGCTGCCGCATCGACGATGGTCCGGCGGTGAACCGCCACAAGCCAGCGGTGGATGTGCTTTTCCAGTCAGTGGCGCAGAGTGCGGGCGCGAACGCCATCGGTGCCATCCTGACCGGCATGGGCGACGACGGTGCGCGTGGCCTGCTGCAGATGCGCCAGGCCGGCGCGCCGACTCTGGTGCAGGACGAAGCCAGTTCGGTGGTGTGGGGCATGCCGGGCGCGGCGTTCAAACTCGGCGCCGCCGAAGAGATCGTACCGCTGGAAAGGATCGCCGAACGCCTGCTGGCGCTGGCCCGGGCGTAGAGCGGAGCTCTGCCCCGCTGCACGGTGAAGGTCATGCCGGGCAGAGCCCGGCTCTACGAAACCGCTCACGTAGAGCGGGGCTCTGCCCCGCTGCGCAGTGGGTCCCAGCCGGGCAGAGCCCGGCTCTACGCCCAGTACAACCGCATCGGGTTGTCCACCAGCAGCTTCCGCTGCAGCTCTTCCGTCGGCGCGATGTGCGGTATCACATCGACCAGCTGGCCATCGTCCGGCATGTGCTGCTTCATGTTCGGGTGCGGCCAGTCGGTTCCCCACAGCACACGGTCCGGAAAGCGTTCAACCAGATGCCGGGCGAACGGCACCACGTCTGCATAATGCGGCGGTCCTACGCGCGACAGCCGCTCCGGGCAGCTGACCTTGCTCCAGACATTTTCATGTTCGGCCATCAGCCGCACGAAGCGCTGGAACGCTTCTCCGTCCACGGACTGGCTGACGTCCGGTCGCCCCATGTGGTCCACCACCACCGTCGTCGGCAGCGAAGTGAACAACCCCCAGCGCTCGACCAGGTCGGCCGCCTCGAAGTACACCACCACATGCCAGCCCAGCGGAGCAATCCGCTCGATGATGGCCCGGTAATGGGCATCCGGCTTCGGGTCGACCAGGCGTCGCACGAAGTTGAAGCGCACCCCGCGCACACCCGCCGCATGCAGGTCCTGCAGCTCCGCGTCGCTCACGTTGGCGCGTACCGTGGCCACGCCGCGCGCACGTCCCTGGCTGGCCTGCAGCGCGTCCACCAGCGCCCGGTTGTCCGCGCCATGGCAGGTCGCCTGTACGATCACGTTGCGGCTGAAACCGAGAAAATCGCGCAGTGCGAACAGTTTTTCCTTGCCGGCATCGCAGGGCGTGTATTTGCGCTCCGGCGCGTACGGGAACACATCACCCGGGCCGAAGACATGGCAATGCGCATCCACCGCCCCCGGCGGCGGCACGAACACAGGCCGGGTCGGATGGGCGCAGAAATCCAGCCAGTCGGCATCCTTCGGAAAAGCGGCCATCACAGCCCCCTCGCCTTCAACTGCGCATCCAGGCGCGGATACACGCGCCGTGCGTTGCCTTCGAACACCTTGCTGCGGCCGGCCTCCGACAGCGGCAGCGCGTCCACGTAACGGCGCGTATCGTCGAAGAAAAAGCCGGTCTGTGGATCGATGCCGCGCACCGCGCCGACCATCTCCGAACCAAACAGGATGTTGTCGATGTCGATCACCTCGAACAGCAGGTCGATGCCCGGCTGATGGTACACGCAGGTATCGAAGTACACGTTCTTCATCACGTGCTCGGCCAGCGGCGGCTTGCCCAGCATGTCCGCCAGGCCGCGGAAGCGCCCCCAATGGTACGGCACCGCGCCGCCGCCATGCGGGATGATGAAGCGCAGCGTCGGGAAGTCACGGAACAGGTCGCCCTGCAGGAACTGCATGAATGCCGTGGTATCGGCATTGAGATAGTGCGCGCCGGTGGCATGGAAATTGTCGTTGCAGCTGCCCGAGACGTGCACCATCGCCGGCACGTCCAGCTCCACCATCTTCTCGAAGAAGGGGTACCACGCCCTGTCTGTCAGTGGGCGCCCGGTCCAATGCCCACCTGAGGGATCCGGGTTGAGGTTGCAGCCGACGAACCCCAGCTCCCGCACGCAGCGCTCCAGCTCGGCGATCGAATTGGCGATCGGCACGCCCGGCGACTGCGGCAGCTGGCACACGCCGATGAACTGGTGCGGGTACAGCGCCACCACCCGCGCGATCAGGTCGTTGCAGTGCCGCGTCCATGCGGCACTGACCCGCTCATCACCGACATGGTGTGCCATGGTGCTGGCGCGTGGCGAGAAGATGGTCATGTCCGCGCCGCGCTCGCGCAGCAGGCGCAGCTGATTGGCCTCCACGCTGTCGCGCAGCTCGTCATCGCTGATCGGCGGATAGACCGGTGCAGGCAGCGACGGGTCCTTGAAATGCGCGACCTGCGCCCTGCGGAAGGCGTCGTGGCCGGTCGGCGCGGTGGTGTAGTGGCCGTGGCAGTCGATGATCATGGGGGATCTCCTGGAAACAATGGATCACCAGCCGAACAGCTGGGCGAAATGGACATCCACGCGCAGCCCGACGATGAGCGCATCTGGAATGTCGGTGGTGCGCGTGGGCGCGTAGATTGGATCCGGGTTGATGACGTACTGCAGGTTGGGCATCAGGCGGACACCCTTGTGCACCGCCCAGCCGTAACTGAGCTCGGCGACGATTTCATCGGCGTTGGGTGCGCCGCGCCCACCATTGCGCGCTCGGCGGTCGCGCAGGAAAGCCACCTGCTCGTCACTGAAGTGCGTGTTGGAAACGAACATCGCCAGGGTGTCCTGGTCACGCCCGGCGAATGTGCCGGTCTGTACGAAACCGGCCGACACGAAATGATCCACCGGTGCCTCGTTGCCGGTGTTGGCATAGACACGCGCGAACAGCGCGAGGTTTCGCTTTCCCTCGCCCCGCCAGACGGTCTGGTCGGCCATCGCATACCAGCCGCTGCGCGAACCTTCCTGCATCGCGGTGGGCTTGCCGGTCAATGCGGCGGAATTGCCATCGGCATCGAAGTAGGAACTCCTTCCGCCATCACTGTTGCGGTACATGCCCATACGATAGGCCCGCGGCAGGCGGTCATTGGCGAAACTGGTCTGGTAGCCGACCTCGTAGGCGCTGATGGTGCCTGTGCCCTCGCCCATCGAGAAATCCAGGCCATTCTTCCCGGCCTTGTTGAGCTCGTTGTTGTAATCGAACACGCCACCCTGCACATACCAGCGATCGTCGGCGTCATAACGCATGATCGCCGCCCACGACGAGTTCGGGTAGGCGGTGATGCCGAGGTCGGTGATCGCACCGTACGGCGTCAGACACATGGCATTGCTCATGAACACACAGTTGAGCGGCGAACTGTTGAAGTAGCTGTTCACCGGGGCACGGCCAGCGGTGATGCTCAGGCCGCTGTCGAAGCGATGCCGCACCGTAAGCCGCGTCAACCGACCGCCGGCCACCGGTCGCCAGGTCTGCTGCGCGCTGATCGAATTGCCGATCTTCTCGCGCGCCAGGTTGCGCCCGGCGAACCACGCCCACTGCGCGTCCACATCGGTTCCGCTCACGCCGAACAACGTATCCAGGTCGAACTTCGACTGCGCCATGACCCAGTAGGACCCTTCGGTACCCTGTTCGACACCGCCAGTGGGGTTGGACGCCACGTTGCCGACCAGGTCCAGGGTCAGGTCGATACCGTCGGGAATGCCGCGCTCGGCGGCCATGGCCGGGGCGGTGGCCAGGACGGTACCGGCCAGCAGGAACAGTGGATTGCGCAGGAATGCAGGCATAAGAACTCCTCTCCGGCGCCACCGGCGCCAGCTCGTTGCAATGGTCCAGATGCTGCGGGCATCGCCGCAGCGTTCGAAGAATCAGGCCGGTTGTGCGTCCAGCACGCGCTGGCGGGTGCGCTGTGTACCGATCTGCGCGGCCATCATCTTTTCATCCAGCTTGCCTTCCCACTTGGCGATGACCAGCACAGCGATCGCATTGCCGATCAGGTTCACGAAGGTCAGGCCTTCGGCCAGGATGCGGTGGATGCCCAGGATGAGCGCGATGCTGGCAACCGGGATGGTGCCGGTGGTGCCCAGCGTGGCGGCCAGCACCACGAAGGCCGCGCCGGCCACACCTGCCGCACCCTTGGAGGTAAGCAGCAGAACCGCGATCAGTCCCAGCTGGTGCCATATCGTGAGTTCGGTATTGGTGGCCTGGGCCAGGAACAGCGCCACTGTCGTCAGGTACAGGCAGGTACCGTCGAGGTTGAACGAGTAACCGGCGGGAATCACGAAACCCACCACGCCCTCCTCGCAGCCCAGCTTCTTCATCTTCTCGATCAGCCGCGGCAGCACCGTCTCGGTGGAGGTGGTGGCCGCCACAATGATGATCTCATCGCGCAGGTACGCCATCAGCCGCCACAGGCTCGCACCGGTCCACCAGCACACCGCGCCGAGCACGAACACGGTGAATGCTGCGCAGACCACGAAGAACTCGATGATCAGCTCGCCCAGCGACAGCAGCGAACCGGCGCCGAACTGGCCGACAGTGAAGGCGATGGCACCGAATGCACCGATCGGTGCGAAGTACATGACGTAACCGATGATCCTGAACAGCACGCCGGACGCACTCTCGATGACATTCATCACCGGCCTGCCGCGCTCGCCCACCGACGCCAGCGCCACCCCGAACAGCACCGCGACAAACAGCACTTGCAGCACATGTGCTTCGGTGAACGCACTGACCAGGGTGTTGGGGATGATCGCCATGATGTAGGACACGATCGACTGGTCGTGCGCGGTGTGCACGTAGCCCTCGATACTGGCCATGTCGATGGTGGCCGGATCGATGTTCATGCCGGCACCCGGCTGCCACAGATCCACCGCCACCAGTCCGACGATGAGTGCCAGGATGGTGATGACCTCGAAGTAGATGATCGACTTCAGCGCCAGCCGACCTACGCTGCGCATGTCACTCATTCCGGCGATGCCATGCACCACGGTGACGAAGATGATCGGCCCGATCATCATCCGGATCATCTTGATGAAGGCATCGCCGAAGGGCTTCATGGACGACCCGATGTCCGGCGCCAACCAGCCCAGCACCACCCCGATCAGGGTTCCTGCCAACACCTGGAACCACAACTGGCCGAACAGGCCGAAGCGGCCAGGCCGCTTCACTTCAACGGTCATACAAACCCTCCCAGGTCATGAGAATAGACAGGCACTGCCTGTTCAGTCGAACAGCACGCCATCGAACAGTTTTCGCGCGGTGCGCAGCACCGCTGCCCGGGAAACCGTCCCGTCGGCATCCACGTCGATCACGCAGCCGGTGGCCCCGCTGGGGTGTTCCACCTGCATGTTCTTCACCGCACCGTCCGGCAACACGGCCAGGGCATGCGCCGGGGAACCGGGCAGCAGGCAGGCCGTGGCCACGGTCACCGCCCCCAGCACGCCGATGGAGGCATGGCAACGGTGCGGGATGAACGAACGCACGCTGATCGCCCCGCCGGCACGGGGCGCGGCCACCAGCATCATCTTCGGCACCGACTGTGCGCTGACATCGCCCAGCCGCATCAACGGTCCGGCCTGCAGCCGGATGTGTTCCAGCCGTGCCTTCAGCCCGGCATCGGCATCCAGCGTGGCACGGTCCTCATGACCGCCGATGCCCAGGTCCTGCGCACGCAGCACCACGCAGGGCATGCCGTTGTCGATCAGGGTGGCCTGGACGCCGTCGATCATGTCCACTTCGTTGCCGGTGGGCAGCAGCGCGCCACAGCTGGAGCCGGCAACGTCGGCAAATGCCAGCGGTACCGGTGCGGCGGTACCGGGCACGCCGTCGATGCGCGCATCACCATCGTAGGCAACGCGGCCGCCGGGCGTGCGGACACTGGCGATGGCCACCTTGCCGGTGTTGGCCATGAAGATGCGCACGTCGATGAGGTCGCCGTTGGCGTCCACCAGCCCGCGTTCGATCGCGAACGGTCCGACGCCAGCCAGCATGTTGCCGCAGTTCTGCGCATCACTGACCACGGCCTGGTCCACCGCGACCTGCAGGAACAGGTAGTCGACATCCGCGTCCTCCCGCGTCGAGCGGGATATCACGGCGACCTTCGACGTCAGCGGGTCAGCACCGCCCATGCCGTCGATCTGGCGCATGTCGGGCGAGCCGTAGGCACGCAGCAGGAAAGCATCACGCGCAGCGGGGTCGGCAGGCAGGTCCCCGGCCAGGAAGAACCCGCCCTTGGAGGTGCCACCGCGCATCCACATCGCACGTATGCCCTCACTCATAGCGCAGCCCCTTGGCCGCCAGCCGCTCGCGCATCGCATAGATGTCCAGGCCCAGCTCTCCGTTGGCCAGCCGGGTGCGCTTTTCGGCCTCGCGCGCTTCGCGGGCCTGCGCTTCGGCGACCACCTCGGCCGCCCGGACACGCGGCACGATACACACGCCATCGTCGTCAGCCACCACCACGTCACCCGGATGCACCAGGGCACCGCCACACACCAGCGTCACGTTCACCGATCCCAGCGTTTCCTTCACCGTGCCCTGCGCATGGATGGCACGGCTCCACACCGGAAAGCCCATCGCCGTCAGTTCGCGTACATCGCGCACGCCGGCATCGATCACCAGGCCGCGGCAGCCACGTGCCTGCGCCGAGGTGGCCAGCAGATCGCCGAAGTAGCCGTCGCAGCACTCGCTGGTCGGTGCGACCACCAGCACGTCGCCATCGCGCAACTGCTCGATGGCCACGTGCATCATCCAGTTGTCGCCTGGCGGTACCGATACGGTGACGGCGTTGCCAGCGATCCGGGCGCCGGCCTGTATCGGCCGCACGCGCGGATGCAGCAGGCCGCTGCGGCCCTGCGCTTCATGCACGGTGGCGACGCCGGCCTCGGCAAATGCCTGGAGCAGCGCCGGCTCGGCGCGTTCGATGCGGGTAACAACGCGGGACATCCATCCATCCTTCGTTCGGGATGGCGCAGTGTGTTCCGCGCATTGCACCCCCCTCAAGATCGTTTTTCGTGCCTGCCATTCAATATTGTTATAGTCATGACATGCCAACGCTTTCCGGATTGAACCTCAAGCACCTGCATGCCCTGGTGGCGGTGCATGACCATGGCGGCATCAGCGCCGCCGCCCCGCACATCAACCTGTCCCAACCGGCGCTGACCCAGGCCATCGCGCGACTGGAACGGCAACTGGATGTCGCCCTGTTCGACCGCCAGCCCGGCGGCATGGCGCCCACCGACGCCACCCGGCTGCTGGTGCCACGCATCACCCGTGCACTGGCCTACCTCTCGCGTGGCGTCGGCCTGGCACGCCGAGCGGCACGCCTGCCGGCGCTTCCCGCCCTTGAACGCAGGCTCACCCTGATCCAGCTGCGCGCGCTGACCAGCGTTGACAGTGCAGGCAGCTACACACTGGCCGCAGCACGCGCCGGTCTTTCGCAGCCCGCCATGCACCGGGCCGTGCGCGAGCTGGAAGCCATCATCGATGTGCCGCTGTTCCAGCGTCTCGGCAAGACCGTGCAGCCCACCAACGCAGCCACGCGGCTGCTGCGCCTGGTACGGCTTGCCCTCTCCGAACTGGCCGCGGCCATGGACGATCTCTCTTCGCTGCGACATCAGCACGGCGGACGGCTGTCCATCGGGGTGATGCCGCTGGCCCGTGCCATCCTGCTGCCGCAGGCCCTGGCGCGCTTCGCGCAGGCGTGGCCGGGTGCCACGGTGAACGTGGTGGAAGGCCCCTTCGCCGAGCTGCTGTCGGACCTGCGCGAAGGCAGCCTGGACCTGCTGGTCGGCGCCATGCGCGACCTCAGCGCGGTACGCGACGTAGTCCAGGAAGGATTGTTCGATGACGATCCGGTGATCGTCGGTCGCGCGGGACATCCGCTGCTGCGGCATGCGCGCGCTTCGTTCAAGCGACTGCTCGGCTACCCCTGGGTCATTCCAGCGACCGGCGCTCCGGTCCGCGCGCGCTGGGAACGGATGTTCGTGGAAGCCGGCTTCGACCCCCCGCAGCCGCGCATCGAATGCGGATCGGTGCTGATCACCCGTGGGCTGATGCTGGAAGGTGATTGGCTGACGCTGATGTCGCGCGACCAGTTCATGATCGAACAACGCGCCGGCCTGCTCGCCGAGATCGGTCCGGCCGGGCGCCAGCTCAGGCGCCGGATCGGGCTGACCACCCGTGCAGACTGGCATCCCACCCGTCCCCAGCAGGCGTTTCTGCAGGTGTTCCGCGATGTCTGCGCCGAACGTGGCGCGGACGCGCCCGACGCCTGGCCATTTCGCTACGCGCGCGGCAACGGCGACTGACGACGGCACCCGGATGCGGTGCGGAGTGCTGCTGTCGTTTGTGGCTCTCGACGTTCCCGGTTCCAGCGCGTCAACGTCCGGTTCGGCATAAGCCACACTGGAGAGGCGACGCATGAACGCTGCGGAATGGGCATACGAAGAATACGGCGAAGGCTTTCCCCTGCTGCTGGGCACCAGTTACCTGTGGGACGCACGCATGTGGCGTCCGCAGATCGAGGTGCTGTCACGCTGCCATCGCGTCATCATTCCGTTGCTTCCCGGCCACGGCAATGACGCCGCGCTGCCACCGCAGATCGCCACGCCCGCCCAGTTGGCGGCGAGCATCGGAACCCTGCTCGATGCCATCGGCGTGAAGGAATACGCCGTAGCGGGGCTGTCCGTGGGAGGCATGTGGGCGGCCGAGCTGGCACTGCAACATCCGCAACGTGTGCGTGCGTTGCTGCTGATGGACACCTTCCTCGGCGCCGAACCGGACGACACCCGCCAACGCTATTTCGGCCTGCTCGATGCCATCGAACAGGCCGGACGGATCCCACCCGGGTTGATCGAGCAGATCGTTCCGCTGTTCTTTCGTCCTGCGATCGCCCCGGACGATCCGCTGCGGTTGCAGTTCGCACAGACATTGCGTGAATGGCCGGGCCCGCGCATTGCGGCCCTGGTCGCCCTCGGACGGTTGATCTTCGCGCGGCCCGACCGGCTGCAGGCACTTGCGGCGCTCGACGCCACCCGCACCCTGGTCGCGGTGGGTGCCGACGATGTTCCACGCCCTCCGCACGAGGCCAGCGCCATGGCGGACATCATCGGATGTGCCGTGGAGATCATTGCCGATGCGGGTCATATTGCTTCGCTGGAAAACCCGGAAGCGGTCACCGCACTGCTGCAGGCGTGGCTGCGAAAGACCCTCTGAGCTGACCACGCAGGCGGCGTGCGCGTGCCCCCGCAACGAAAAAGCCCCCGTCCTGCGACGGGGGCCCTGGTCGTGCCGGATCGCCAGGCATGGCCTGGCATCACCACATCAGGCAGCGACGGTCTTCGCCGATTCCTGGTATTCCTCGATCTGGTCGAAGTTCATGTAACGGTAGATCTGTGCGCCGCTGGCTGCCAGCACGCCGACGTCGGCCATGTACTCTTCGCGGGTCGGGATGCGGCCCAGGCGCGAGCAGATCGCCGCCAGTTCCGCCGAACCCAGATACACGTTGGTATTGCGGCCCAAGCGGTTCGGGAAGTTGCGCGTGGAGGTCGACATCGCCGTGGAGCCTTCGCGGATCTGCGCCTGGTTGCCCATGCACAACGAGCAGCCGGGCATTTCCATACGTGCGCCGGTGGCGCCGAAGGTGCCGTACACGCCTTCCTTGGTCAGCTCGGAGGCATCCATCTTGGTCGGCGGTGCCACCCACAGGCGGGTCGGCAGATCGCGCTTGCCTTCCAGCAGCTTCGCAGCCGCACGGAAGTGACCGATGTTGGTCATGCACGAACCGATGAACACCTCGTCGATCTTCGCACCGGCCACTTCGGACAGCATCTTGACGTCGTCCGGATCGTTCGGGCAGGCCACGATCGGCTCGTGGATGTCGGCCAGGTCGATCTCGATGACCGCTGCATACTCGGCGTCGGCATCCGGCTCGAGCAGCTGCGGATCGGCCAGCCATTCCTTCATCTTGTCGATGCGGCGCTGCAGGGAACGCGGATCCTCGTAGCCTTCGGTGATCATCCACTGCAGCAGGGTGATGTTGCTGGTCAGGTATTCGATGATCGGTGCCTTATCCAGGCGCACCGTGCAGCCGGCCGCCGAGCGCTCCGCCGAGGCGTCGGACAGTTCGAACGCCTGCTCCACCTTGAGGTCCGGCAGGCCTTCGATTTCCAGGATGCGGCCGGAGAAGATGTTCTTCTTGCCGGCCTTGGCCACGGTCAGCAGGCCCTGCCTGATCGCGTACAGCGGAATCGCACTGACCAGGTCACGCAGGGTCACGCCGGGCTGCATCGTGCCCTTGAAGCGCACCAGCACCGATTCCGGCATGTCCAGCGGCATCACGCCGGTAGCGGCGGCGAAGGCGACCAGGCCCGAGCCGGCCGGGAACGAAATGCCCACCGGGAAACGGGTGTGCGAATCGCCGCCGGTGCCGACCGTGTCCGGCAGCAGCATGCGGTTGAGCCAGCTGTGGATCACGCCGTCGCCCGGACGCAGCGAGATGCCGCCACGGGTGGAGATAAACTCCGGCAGCGTGTGGTGGGTCTTGACGTCCACCGGCTTCGGATAGGCTGCGGTGTGGCAGAACGACTGCATCACCAGGTCGGCGGAGAAGCCCAGGCAGGCCAGGTCCTTCAGCTCGTCACGGGTCATCGGGCCGGTGGTGTCCTGCGAACCCACCGAGGTCATCTTCGGCTCACAGTAGGTGCCCGGGCGCATGCCCTGGCCTTCCGGCAGGCCGCATGCACGGCCGACCATCTTCTGCGCCAGCGAGAAACCCCTGCCGGTATCGGCCGGCTGCACCGGCAGACGGAACAGGTCGGTCGCCGGCAGGCCCAGCGCTTCACGCGCCTTGCCGGTCAGACCACGGCCGACGATCAGCGGGATACGGCCACCGGCGCGCACTTCGTCGAACAGCACGTCCGACTTCAGCTCGAACTCGGCGATCACTTCGCCATTCTTCAGCGCCTTGCCGTCATACGGGCGCAGTTCGATGACATCGCCATGCTCCATCTGCGAGACATCGAGTTCGATCGGCAGCGCGCCGGCATCTTCCATGGTGTTGTAGAAGATCGGGGCGATCTTGCCGCCCAGGCACACACCGCCGGCGCGCTTGTTCGGGATGTACGGAATGTCATCGCCGGTCCACCACAGCACGCTGTTCGTGGCGGACTTGCGCGAGGAGCCGGTGCCGACCACGTCGCCCACATAGGCCACCAGATGGCCCTTGTCCTTCAGCGAGAGGATCTGCTGGATCGGGCCACGCTTGCCGTCTTCTTCCGGAGTGAACGGCGCATCGTCGCGCGTGTTCTTCAGCATCGCCAGAGCGTGCATCGGGATGTCCGGACGGGTGGTGGCGTCCGGTGCCGGCGACAGGTCGTCGGTGTTGGTTTCGCCCGGCACCTTGAACACGGTGATGGTCAGGCTCTGCGGCACTTCCGGACGGCCGGTGAACCATTCGGCATCCGCCCAGCTCTGCAGCACGGCCTGGGCGTTTGCGTTGCCGGCCTTGGCCTTTTCCTGCACGTCGTGGAACGCATCGAACACCAGCAGCGTGTTCTTCAGGGCGGCGGCGGCGATGGTGCCCACGGCGGCATCATCCAGCAGCTGCACCAGCGGCGAGACGTTGTAGCCGCCCAGCATGGTGCCCAGCAGCTCGGTGGCGCGCTCGCGGCTGATCAGCTCGTTGCTTTCGCTGCCGAAGGCGATCGCGGCCAGGTACGAGGCCTTGACCTTGGCGGCATCATCCACGCCGGCCGGCACGCGGTGGGTCAGCAGGTCGAGCAGGAACCCGGCCTCGCCCTGCGGCGGGTTCTTCAGCAGTTCGATGACATCGGCCGTCTGCTGCGCGGTCAGCGGCAGAGGCGGGATGCCAAGCGCAGCGCGCTCGGCGACGTGGTGGCGGTAGGCTTCCAACATGACAACTCCCGGGTAATGCGAGTGAAAAAGTAATGGGCTCAGGCGTGCGGCACGATCAGCTTCAGGCCCTTGAAGTAGTCGCGATAAAACGTGTCGTTCCAGGTGATCAGGCCGTCGCACTGCAGCAATGCGTGGGCACCGACCATGAATTCGTCGAGGCTGCGGCGGCCGCTGCCGCGCTGCCGGTGCCTGCGTTGCATCTCGCCGGCACGCAGCGCGGATTTGGCTTCCAGCGGATTGAAATGGACACCCATTTCCTCCAGCGCTTCCAGCACCTCGGCGCCGCCGCGCAGCGCCGCGCACAGCTCGGCCAGGGTCGCCCCGCAGACCACCACGCGGCCGCCGACCAGGCTCTGCCGCAGGCAGGCTTCCACCGCATCGGCCTGCGGGCCGTTGCTGAGCAGTTCGATCAGGACCGGGGAATCGACGGCGATCATCGCGGCCTCAGTCTTCCTCGCGGACCGACTTCACTGCGGCCTCGGACGAATCGAACCCATCCAGCGCGAACTTGCCACGCGCACGGGAAATGGCATCGTCCACGCTCTTGCGCAGGACGATGCGGCTGCCTTCCAGTTCCACGGTCAGCTGGGTGCCCTTGGTCAACCCCAGGGCATCGCGCACGGCCTTGGGCAGGGTGATCTGTCCGCGTTCGGCAACGGTGGCTTCCATGGGCAGGCCCTCTTCGGTATGCACGAATTATACATACTTCCACCCGCATACCGCCACCCACAAAAAAGGGGGACGGAGGTGGTTAATTGCAATTAACCTCCTCCGTCCCCCTTTCTTTACGGCCGGGTCAGAAGACCAGTTGCAGGCGGGTGTTGAAGGTGGTGCCCTCGTCCGGGCCGACGTAGGCGCCGCTGCGGTTGTCGGTCTTCCAGCGCACCACGTCCAGCATCACGCGACTGTAGTCATTCAGGTACCAGTTGCCGCCCAGCGTCCATGCGTTGCCGGTACCACCGGTCGGCAGTTCGGCGTAGTCGACGTCCTCGTAGCGCGCCTTCAGCTCGAACGCACCCTTGCCGCCGGACGTCACCGGCTCGGCCACCTTCACCTTGCCCCAGGTGCCGGCCTTCGCCGTATAGGCCGGCACCGCGCCAGCGACGAACCACCCTGCTCCGACCGACCATGCATCGTGGTCCAGGTCGTACCGGCCATTGGCATCCAGGCCGCGCAGGTTGCGCGTGCCCCACTCGCCGCTGGTCCAGAAAGGACCGAAGAACCCGGCCGCTTCCACGCCCCACGCGTTGCTGCGGTCAGTGCCGACCAGCGTGCCGGGTGCGATCTTGATCTCGTCGTTGAAATGCCCGCTGATCGCCGAACTGCGCAGCACGCCGGTGGCGCCTCCAGGAATCTCTTCATGGAACGCCCAGGCCGCCAGATGCACGGTGGCATCCTTGGACAGCACCGGGTTCCAGTGCACGCGCGTGGCCCAGGTCAGGCTGTCATTGTCGCTGCCGCTGTTGTTGAGGTCGTTGCCGGCCACCGACAGGCTGGCATGCCAGCCCTTGCCGTAGACGCGCTCGGTCAGGCCGACGCCGAACAATCCGCGCTGCGGCATCACCAGCGTGCCGACCACGTTGCGGTCCTGGAACGGCGTGTTGGAGGTGCTGCTCGAACCATCCAGGCCGCGATCATTGAGTCGGTTGCCGATGGTCAGGTCCGCCGCCTGCCCGAACAGCGTGTGGTCCACGGTGGCGTACACCGATTTCCAGGCCACGGCATTGTCGGCGAAGTCGCCTTCCACGGCGTAGCCGATGATGCCGTAGCGGCCCTCGGCGCCCAGGCGCACCGAACGGATCTCGGTGCCGGACAGGTTGCGTGTGCCGTAATCCGAACCCGACGTGCTGGACTGGTCAACGAACAGGCGGCCACGCGGGCGGAACACGGTTTCACCGTCGGCGCTGGTGAACTCCGGCGCGCCCTTGGACCAGGACACCTTCGGTGCTTTCGATTGTGCCTTTTCGACCGCCACGACACGCTGTTCGAGTGCAGCAGGAGCGGCGGATGTGGCCGCTGCCGGCGCCGAGGCAAGCGGCACGGCGCCCCCCTCCACGGCGCGCAGGCGCGCTTCCAGCTGCTGGATCTGCAGTGCCTGCTGCTGCACCAGCGCACTGAGTTCGGCCTGGCTGAGCGGAGCCGGTGCCGTGGCGACGGACGGGTTGGACTGGGCGCCGGCGTGGCCGCTGGCCAGCAGCAGGCCGAGCGCCACCGGCAGCGCTGCGCGGGGCAGCACATGGGACGTATGCATGAGGATTCTCTCCGGCCAGCCGGCCCCCTGGCCGGATGCTGGCCTGTTGCGGTGGTGCGGGGGAAAAATCGGGGGAGGAAACAGAAACGGGGGCCGCGGGGGCGGGGGCGGGGGGGCCGGGGGGGGG
>JAEZCF010000012.1 GCA_023430045.1 Pseudomonadota bacterium
CTTGCGCGGCCCTTCGTGCTTCTTACTTCAGCTTCGCATCGGCGCGCAGTGCGGCGGCGCGGTCGGTCTTCTCCCACGAGAAGGCCGTGGCGTTGACCTGGTCGCCGTTGCCATCGGTGTAGCTGAACTCCTTCGGCTTGCGGCCGAAGTGGCCGTAGGCCGCGGTCTGCTGGTACATCGGGTGGATCAGGTCGAGCATCTTGATGATGCCGTACGGGCGCAGGTCGAAGTGCTTGCGGATCAGCTTTTCGATCTGCTCGTCCGGAATCCGGCCGGTGCCGAAGGTGGTGACCGAGATCGACGTCGGCTCGGCCACGCCGATGGCGTAGGACACCTGCACTTCGCAACGGTCGGCCAGGCCGGCGGCAACCACGTTCTTGGCCACGTAGCGTGCGGCGTAGGCGGCCGAACGATCGACCTTGGACGGGTCCTTGCCGGAGAACGCGCCGCCACCGTGACGGGCCCAGCCGCCGTAGGTGTCGACGATGATCTTGCGGCCGGTCAGGCCGCAGTCGCCCACCGGGCCGCCGATCTCGAACTTGCCGGTCGGGTTGATGTGGAACTTGGTGCCCTTGTGCAGCCACTTGGCCGGCAGCACCGGCTTGATGATCTCTTCGCGGACGGCCTCGATCAGGTCCTTCTGCTTGATGCCCGGCGCATGCTGGGTGGACAGCACCACCGCGTCGATGGCCGACACCTCGCCGTCCTCATAGCGCAGTGTGACCTGGCTCTTGGCGTCCGGACGCAGCCAGGACAGCGCCGAATTCTTCTTCTTGCGGATCTTCGCCTGCTGCTCGACCAGACGGTGCGACAGGTGGATCGCGGCCGGCATGTAGCTGTCGGTCTCATTGGTGGCGTAACCGAACATCAGGCCCTGGTCGCCGGCGCCCATTTCTTCGGGCTTCTTGCGGTCCACGCCCTGGGCGATGTGCGGGGACTGCTTGCCGATCAGGTTCAGCACGCCGCAGGTGGCGCCATCGAAGCCGACGTCGGAGCTGTTGTAGCCGATGTCCAGGATGACCTTGCGGGTCAGGGCCTCCAGGTCGATCCACGCGCTGGTGGTGATCTCGCCGGCAACGATCGCCACGCCGGTCTTGACCATGGTTTCGCAGGCCACGCGGGCGCGCTGGTCCTTGGCCAGGATCGCGTCCAGCACCGCATCGGAGATCTGGTCGGCAATCTTGTCCGGATGGCCTTCGGAGACCGATTCGGAAGTGAACAGGTAGCTGGACATCAGGCGTTATATCCCTTGATTCGGATGGAAAGATGGGCGCGAATGATACACGGCGCGCGTCGCAAGTGCATTGTGGCCTGCTACGGGTTGCCGGTGGTTAAGGATGCGTCTCCGGTAGAGCTGACCCATGGTCGGCTGCCTTGGCCGGTGATCTGCCCAGCCGGGACGCATCCCTGGATCCTCGGATCCGGGTGCGTCCAGCCGATCATGGATCGGCTCTACCGGGGTGGTGTGGCCGGACCGCGCCGGCTGCTAGCATCGGCGGGATGGATTCCCTGACCCAGATCGTTCTCGGTGGCGCGCTGGCCGCCGCTGTCACTCCGCCCGGCCACCGCCGCGCGGCCCTGCTGGCCGGTGCGGGCCTGGGCACGCTGCCCGACCTGGATGCCCTGTGGCTGGGTTTCATGGCGGCCGACCCGGTGGCAGTGATGACCGAGCATCGCAGCTTCAGTCATTCGCTGCTGGTACTGCCATGGGTGGCGGCCTTGCTCTGGTGGCTGTTCAAGCGATTCGGCCACGGGCGGGTGGCGCAGGCGCCGGTGCGCTGGTTCTGGGCCATGCAGCTGGCATTGGTTACCCATCCTCTGCTGGATGCGATGACCGTCTATGGCACGCAGTTGTGGTGGCCTTTGCAGCCGTCACCAGCGATGGGATCGAACATCTTCATCATCGACCCCCTGTACACCGTGTGGATGCTGCTGGGCTGCGTGGTCGCGTGGTTCGGCCGTGCCCGGCCGTGGGCCGGCAAGGTGCTCGCCCTGGGCCTGGTCATCAGCACCGGTTACCTGGGCTGGAGCCTGGTAGCAAAGGCCCAGGTGGACCGTGCCGCGCAGCAGAGCCTGGCGGCGATGGGGCTTGGCGATGCGCCGCGCTTCTCGGTGCCGATGCCGTTCAATACCTTGCTGTGGCGGGTGGTGGCGATGACGCCCGGTGGCTATGTGGTCGGTGATCGTTCGCTGGTGGCGGACACCGGGGCGATGCATTTCGAGGGCTTTCCTTCGAACCTGCAGGCATTGCGGCAGGCCGACGGCATCCCGGCCGTGCAGCGCCTGAACTGGTTCAACCGTGGCTTCATGCGGGCGCAGGTGGTGGACGATCAGCTGGTGCTCAGCGATCTGCGCATGGGCCTGGAACCGGACTACACCTTCAACTTCGTGGTGGCCGAGCAGCGCGATGGCCGCTGGCGGGGGATCGTGCCCGAGCAGCTGCGCAGCGATTACGCCAGCCCTGCCGCGCGCGCGGACGTGGGACGGCGGCTGGGCCTGATGTGGAAGCGCATCTGGCATGAGCCCGCGATCCTCCCGGATGATGCTGCAGCGCTGTAGAGGCGATCTTCGGTCGGTTGATCGAGGGTCGGAAACCGCGCAACGGCCGGCTCCCTGCCGATCACCGCCGGCAAGCGGCGCCCGGCAGTGCTTCACGACGGACAGCGGTCACGTCTGATCGATCAGGCGGTCGAAGTATTCCGTGGTCAGGGCGACCTGGCTGGCGGGATCTTCGGCGCGGTTCACCACCGCGCGGAACGCCGCGTTCTCCGGCCGGTCCTTCGCGTACCAGCCCAGGTGCTTGCGCGCGATGCGCACCCCCTGTGGTTCACCGTAGAAATCGTGCAGCGCCTGCAGGTGGCCGAGCAGGATGTCGCGTATCTCGGCCAGTGAAGGCGGTGGACGCTCTTCGCCGGTGGCCAGGAAATGCGCGATATCGCGGAAGATCCACGGGCGTCCCTGCGCGGCGCGGCCGATCATCACCGCGTCCACGCCGGTATGGGCCAGCACCTGCGCGGCCTTGCGCGGCGAATCGATATCGCCGTTGGCGATCACCGGAATGCGCAGCGCCGATTTGATCACGGCGATGGTTTCGTACTCCGCCTGCCCGGTGTAATGCTGGTCGCGTGTGCGTCCGTGCACCGCCAGCGCGGCGACGCCGCAATCCTCGGCGATGTGCGCGATGCGTGGGCCGTTGCGATGGTCGCAGTCCCAGCCCGTACGGATCTTCAGCGTGACCGGAACATCGACGGCGTCGACCACGGCGGTGAGGATGCGCGCCACCAGTTCCTCGTCGCGCATCAGCGCCGAACCGGCCCAGGCATTACAGACCTTCTTCGCGGGGCAGCCCATGTTGATGTCGATGATCTGCGCGCCATGGTCCACGTTGTAGCGTGCGGCATCGGCCAGCTGCCGAGGTTCGGTGCCGGCGATCTGCACGCTGATCGGGTCGGGTTCGCCGGCGTGGTCCATGCGGTGCAGGGATTTGCGCGTCGTCCAGAAGCGCGGATCGCTGATGGTCATTTCCGAGGCGGCCAGGCCCGCACCGAGGCGCTTGCACAGCAGCCGGAACGGCTTGTCGGTCACTCCGGCCATGGGGGCCAGCACGACATTGGGGGCGATGGTGTAGGGGCCGATCTGCATGGCGGCCATTGTAGTGCGGGCGCGGCGGACCGGCCGCCTGTCGCACGGCGGCCTTCAGCCCCATCTGGATGGGGCTCAGGCCGGACCGGCATCAGCAGATGCTTGACGCCTGCTTTCGCGGCGGCCCGGGCGGTGTCATGGTCGGTGGTTTTACGATGGCAACGGATGGTCCCGCGCTACCCGTCTGTTCATCCCTGGAACGCTCGTCGCGACCGTCGCCGCCAGCCGCCAGTGCCAAAAAAACAGGGCCGGCTGGCCCTGGTCCTTTGTGGTTGCAGTTGCCGTTGCGCGAGCCGCCAGCCGGCCCGGCATCCAGCCCTCAGGCGTCAGCCGGAGTGAAATGCGGCATCGCCACCGCTGCACCTTCCTTTTCGGTCGAACGCCCGGCGAACTGGTTGGCGAACCGCACATGACGCATGAACGGAGCGTCCGGAGACTGCGCCATCGAGGCCACCAGCGCACCGTTGAATGCATCGCCGGCACCCGTCGTGTCGATCGCCTGCACCTGCTCGGCACCCACCCGGTAATACGCCTGGGTGTCGCCGCGCAGGCTGTCCTCGTCGTGCGATACGAAGACGCCCACCGCGCCCAGCGTCACCACCACCGTGCCGTTGCCCACCAGCTTGCGGCACAGCGCATGCAGGCTGGCGCCATCCAGTGCGGCCACATCGTTCGGGTCCACGCGTTCACCGACATGGCGGCTCAGCAGCGCAGCGAATTCGGTCTCGTTCGGGGTGATCACATCGGCCAGCTTCAGCAGACCGATGCTGGACGGCGCATCCGCAGGGGCGGCATTGAGCACCGTCGTCACGCCTGCCTCGCGGGCCAGGCCGAGCGCGGCTTCGATGGTATCCACCGGGGATTCCAGCTGCACCAGCACCACCGAAGCACCGGCCAGGAGTGCCTGCTGGGACCGAACGAAATCGATGCTCAGCGCGGCATTGGCGCCCGGGCCGATGACGATGGTGTTGCGGCCCCGCGCATCCACGTAGATGCCACCGGTACCGGTCGGTTCGCTGCTGGCTTCGGCCGCCACGGCGAACGCATCCTGCGCCGCCAGTTCACGCGCCATCGCGCCACCGGCGTCGTCGCCCAGCGCGCACACGAACGTGGTCCGGGCGCCGGCACGGCGGGCCGCTACGGCCTGGTTGAAGCCCTTGCCACCGGGTCCGGTGGTGTAGCGGCCGGCAATGGTGGCACCGGGTGCCGGCAGGCTTTCGCACCGCCACACATGATCGACATTGAAGGAACCGACGACGACGACATTGCTGCTCATAGGAAAACTTTTCTCAGTGAAGCGAGATTGAAACCAAGGGTATCAACTGAAGTGGGTCAGAACGCCGGCAATGGTGGCCGTCATGAACGTGGCGATGGTACCGCCGAGGACAGCGCGCAGGCCGAACTTCGCCAGATCGTGGCGACGCTCCGGGGCCAGACCGCCAATGCCTCCGATCTGGATGGCGATGGAGCTGAAGTTCGCGAAACCGCACAGCGCATAGGTGGCGATCAGACGGCCTTCGTCGGACAGGGTCATGCCCGCGACCTGTCCGTTGACGATGCGCGACAGCTCGCTGTAGGCGACAAACTCGTTGATGACGACCTTCTGGCCGATCAGCGAGCCGACCGTGGTGGCGTCTGCCCACGGCGTGCCGATCACCCAGGCGATCGGCGCCAGCAGGTAACCGAAGATGGTGGCCAGGTCGGTCGGGCGGCCCAGCGCGGCCGACAGGCCGGTGACCTCGCCCAGCCAGGTCAGCGGCGCGTTGAGCAGGGCGATCAGGGCGATGAACGCCAGCAGCATCGCACCGATGTTCAGCGCCAGCTTCAGGCCGTCGCCGGCACCGGCCGCAGCGGCGTCGATGATGTTGCTGGAGGTCTTCTCCACTTCCATCTTCACCGTGCCACGGGTAAGCGGCGTGCCGGTTTCCGGGATCAGCAGCTTGGCCACGACAAGGGTGGCCGGCGCGGCCATGATGCTTGCCGCCAGCAGATGCTTGGCATAGAACGCCTGCTGCACCGGATCGCTGCCGCCGAGCATGCCCACATAGGCGGCCAGCACGCCGCCCGCGATGTGCGCCATGCCGCCGATCATCATGGTGATCAGCTCGGACTGGGTCATCTTCGCGATGTAGGGACGAACCGTCAGCGGTGCCTCGGTCTGGCCGATGAACACACTGGCGCAGACGCTGGTGGTTTCCGCACCGGATACGCGCATGACCTTGGTGATCGCCCAGGCCATTACCCGCACCACCGCCTGCATGACGTTCAGGTGGTACAGCACGCCCATCAGCGCCGAGAAGAAGATGATCGTCGGCAGCACCTGGAAGGCGAAGATGAACCCGTAGTTGTCCACGTTCATCAGCGAGCCGAAAATGAAGGTGGAGCCTTCGTTCACGAAGCTCAACACCTTCACGAAGCCCTTGCCCAGCGCATCGAACACATCACGGCCGCCGGGAACCAGCAGCACGACGGCGGCGAATGCGATCTGCAGGGTGATGCCGGTGGCAACCAGTTTCCAGTCCACCGCGCGCTTATTGTTGGAGAACAACCAGGTGATGCCGACCAGCACCGCCAACCCGAACAGGCCGAAGCCGATCCTGCCCAAACCTTCGACCATGTTGAATCCCCTGAGGGCGACGCGAAAAACGGGAAGCCTAGTGCAGGGCAGGGGCCGGAGCAAGGAAAAGCCGGCCGTGGCTGGCGAAAGGCGCCGAAATGCGCGGTCCATGGCCCCGGGCCCCGCGCTGCCGGGCCCTCACCGCACAGGGGGACAGAACCCTGCCCCCGCCCGCTGGCGTAGCGGTGCGCAGGTAGAATGCCCCACCATCCGGCCCGCTGCACGGGCCCCGCAGGAGAACCGCATGCTCTACCGTCGTCTTGGCTGTTCCGGGCTGAAGCTCTCCGCGCTGTCCTTCGGTGCCTGGGTCACCTTCGGCGACCAGATCGCACGGGACCAGGCACGCAACCTGGTGGCGGCGGCCTGGGACCATGGCATCAATTTCTTTGACAACGCCGAAGGCTACGCGAACGGTCGCGCCGAGCAGGTCATGGGCGATGTGATCGCCGATCTGCGCCTGCCGCGCGATGGATTCTGCGTGTCCAGCAAGGTGTTCTTCGGCAGTGCGGCCGACCCACGGCCGACCCAGCACGGCCTGTCGCGCAAGCATGTCACCGATGCCTGCCATGCCGCGCTGAAGCGCCTGCGGGTGGATTACCTCGACCTTTATTATTGCCATCGGCCGGATGCGGATACCCCGATCGCCGAGACCGTGCATGCCATGGATACGCTGGTACGGCAGGGCAAGGTGCTGTACTGGGGCACGTCGGAATGGTCGGCGGTGCAGATCCAGGAAGCCGTGGACATCGCCCGTCGCCACGGCCTGCAGGCGCCCACCATGGAGCAGCCGCAGTACAACCTGCTGCACCGCGAGCGGGTGGAGCGCGAGTACGCGCCGCTGTATGCCGATGCCGGGCTGGGCACCACCACGTTCTCGCCGCTGGCCTCCGGCCTGCTGACCGGCAAGTACAACGATGGCTTCCCAGCGGGCTCGCGGCTGGGGCTGGACGGCATGGGATGGCTGCAGGACATCGTGCTGGGCGCGGATGCGCCGGCCCGTCTGGCGCAGGTGCGTCGGTATACGGCGCTGGCCGCCTCGCTGGGCCATCCGCCCGCCACGCTGGCCATTGCCTGGTGCCTGCGCAACCCGAATGTGTCCAGCGTGATCCTGGGTGCCAGCCGCGTGGAGCAGCTGCTGCAGAACCTGCAGGCGCTGGAGTTGCTGGCTGCGGTGGACGATGACGCGTGGCGCGCCGTGGAAGACGCCTTCAGCGTTGCCGCCTGACCACCTGACGGGTCGGAGCTGGCCAGAAGGTCGTAGTGCCGGGCTCTGCCCGGCAAGGGTTGACAACAGTCCATAGCCTTAAGCTATCGATCATCCAAAATCGATCATCAATTTAATCAATCAAATCGAGAATGGTTGTTGATTGCGAACTGAGAATCGTTATCATTTGACTCGTCCCTCGCATCGAGTCCAGACGATGAACGCTCAAGCTGTGCTGCTGCGCCCCGAAACCCTGACCCTCCGCGACCGCCCGGTACGTGCCGTGCCTGCCGAGGAAGTGATCGACAGCGAAGCCTTGTTGAAAGGGCGTCGCGAGATCCTCATCCAGCATGGCGACCGGTTCTACCGGCTGCGCCACACCAGCAACGACAAGCTGATCCTGACCAAGTAACGCTGTCACGGGCCGGCCGCCTCCCTCTCTCCCCGACGCCTGCCGCGCACTCGTGCGACGGCATCGATACCGGCGGCCGTCCCACCTGTCTCTCTCCCCCTCGGCACTCCGTCCATGGCCATGGCGATGGCGGTAGCCGGGGGTCTTTCCCTGCACGCCCGCTCCTGATGCCCGCCATGAACCGCCCGAGTATCCTCTGCGCTGCCCTGTGGCCCGAGCTGCCGTTGCCTGCCGCTGCCGATGCTGGCGCGGCCCCTGATGTCGCCCACGAATTCGACCGGGTGCAGGTCACTGCCACGCGCACTGAACGCACCGAACGCGCCGTGAGCGCTGCCGCCGCGACCGTCGACGTGATCGACCGCGAACGCCTGGACAACGAACTGGTGCACGACCTGCGGGACCTGCTGCGCTATGTGCCTGGGCTGTCGGCCACGCGCAGCGCCACCCGTTTCGGCATTGGCGGCATCCGAATCCGTGGCCTCGACGGCAACCGCGTGCGCATCCAGACCGCACCAGGTACGAAATCCAACGTCGGCGTGTTCAACCTCGCCGACAGGCGCCATGTCGAATGGTCGGCCATCACCGGAACGCTGGGTTCGACCAGCACCGTGGTGGACCGTTTCTCCAACCCTGGCCGCACTGTGTCGGCCAGCCTGGCCGTGTCCTGGTGAACCCATGAGCCGAGCGCTGTCCGCTACCCGTCGTTGCGTCCCGTCCCCGATCCCGTTGTCGGCGTCGATGGCTTGGCCCGCGCCGTCGCAGCTGGCGGCGCTGGGAACAGTGCTGTGCCTGTACCGGGCCGATGGCAGCGAGCTTGCCGGCTGGCAGCAGGCCGTAGCGGCACATGCCTGCCAGGGCGTGGACAGCGAAGGCGTGCGCGAAAGCGTGTGTTTCACCGATGCCCGAGGGCGGTGCTGCTGGCGGTTGTACCTGCTGCCGGACAGCGACTTCCTCGCCTGGGACCGGCTGGCAGCACGGCTGCCGGCGCGCGCGCAGGGTGACGACGACGGCAGCGTCGGCGAACGCTTGTGGCGACGCCTGGCCGGCCATCTGGGTGGTCAGCGCTGGCGCATGTGCGCGTTGCGGCTGCATGCGGTGGAAGGGGGGCAGGCGCTCGCCGCGAGCCTGGCACCGCTGTCGGCGCTGGGAGAAGCGACCGCACGCCGCATCGCCCGCCTGGAAGGCGCCGAAGGCAGCCTGCCGGTGGATGACTGCTGCTGCGCCGAAGCCGCGCGTCGTGCCACGTCCGCACCGCGGCACGACGATGGCCTGCCGTTGATCCGCCTCTGATCTTCGAAGGATCGAACCGCGCCAGGGATGGCGCGCCCTTGAAGCAGACTTACATTCAGAAGGAACCTCGATGAAAGCCGCTTCCGCCAGCCTGCTGCTGATCCTCTGCACCGGGGCCGCCAGCGCGCAATCCGCCGATCCGCGGCGTGATCACGACAGCATCCTTGCGATGCAGGGCGAATACACGGTTGATTTCGCGTTCGATGAAACCGTGCTGCTGAAGCCGGGGTACGAACGCGCGCCGGCCATGCGCAGCGGCGGCAACGAAGTGGTGATGGTGGTGGAGGACTCGCCCACCCGGATCGTGTTGCAGCACCTGCTTGTGAGCGATGACGGCCACGTCACCAAGCACTGGCGCCAGGACTGGGTGTACGAGGCACCCACCCGTTTCGAGTTCAGCGCCGACCAGACCTGGCAGGTGCGTTCCATCCCGGCGTCGGTCAACCAGGGCGCCTGGACGCAGTGCGTGTATGAAGTGAGCGACGCGCCGCGATACTGCGGCACGGGCAGGTGGAGCTACCACAACACGGTGCCCACCTGGACCAGCGACCTGAGCTGGCGCCCGCTGCCGCGCCGCGAATACACCCGGCGCAACGACTACAACGCGCTGGCGGTGGTCAACGTGCACACGCTCACGCCCAACGGTTGGACGCACGAACAGTTCAACACCAAGGTGCAGCGCAATGCCGATGGCAGCCAGGTGGAGATAGCGCGCGAATTCGGTTTCAACGATTACATCAGGACCACCGAGGTCGATTTCGCGCCGGCGCATGCGTACTGGAAAGCAACCGCAGGCTACTGGGCCAAGGTGCGCCAGCGCTGGGATGGCTTCCTGGGCCAGGCCCCGGGCGTGCACCTGAAGACCCGCCTGGATGGCATGGCGATGATCATGCCGCTGTTCACACATGCACAGGACATCCAGGACGGGAAGAAGGTCAAGGATTCCGCGATCGATGCGGTGTTCAAGCAGTGGGTGGAGAAGGCGCCGGTGGAAACCGCGCGCTGATTGCCGGCGGGGCCGGGCTCTGCCCGGCTCCGGGACGCCTGTGACGACCAACGGTCGTCACCCACCAGGGTGCGCGGGTTCACTCCTTGAACATCAGGAACGCAGCGACCACGATCAGCGCGAAGGCGGCCCAGTGGTTCCACTTCAGCGGCTGGTCCAGATAGAACGCGGAGAACACCGCGAACACCAGCAGCGTGATCACTTCCTGCATGCCCTTGAGCTGCGGCGCGGAATAGACCGCGCTGCCCATGCGGTTGCCCGGCACCTGCAGGCAGTATTCGAAGAACGCGATACCCCAGCTGATGAGGATGACCGTCATCAGCGGAGCGCTCTTGAACTTCAGGTGTCCGTACCACGCGAAGGTCATGAAGATGTTGCTGGCGACCAGCAACAACACGGGATAAATGTACTGGGCCATGTCGAACACGCCGGGAGGGTCGGCGGATTATGCGCTCGACCCCGCCTTGCCATCGTCAACGCATTGTCCGCCGCGTCGACGAACACATCCCGGGCGGCATCCTCGAAGCCTGCCGGCGTACATGCCGGCAGGTGCCTCACGCCTCACGCAGGGCCAACGCGGGCGGCGTATGCAGGATGCGGCGCGTGCCCCACCAGCCGGCGAGCACGCTCAGCGCCACGCCTGCCAGCCCGCCGACGAGCAGGCCTGGCCACGGCGGTGTCAGCGCCAGTTCGAACACCTGCTGCGATACCACCACACCGATGAGTGCGGCAGCGGCCGTGGCAAGGATCGCCGCCAGCAGCCCCAGCGCTCCGAACTCCACCAGCACCGCGCCGCGCAGCTGCCGCCGCGTGGCGCCCAGGGTGCGCAGCACCGCGCTGTCGTAGCGACGCTCGCCGGCCGTGGACTGCAGTGCGGCCAGCAGCACCAGCACGCCGGCCAGCAGGCTGAAGCCCATCACCAGCTGTATGGCCTGCGTCACCCGGTCCATCACCTGGCGCACTTCGCTGATCAGCCCGTCGATATCCAGCAGCGACAGGTTGGGCAGGTCGCGTACCAGCTGGCCCAGTGCGGCCGCCTTCGCCCGTGGCAGGTGGAACGCGGAGATCAGGTTGTGCGGCGCGTCGCCCACCGCATTGGCATTGACCAGCAGGAAGAAGTTCACCCGGAACGTGCTCCATTCGGCCTTGCGGATGCTGGTGATGGTGAATTCCCGCTGCTGCTCGCCGACCTGCAGCGTGATGTGGTCGCCCAGTCGCGCGCCGTAGCGTGTCGCCCAGCCTTCTTCCACCGACGCCTCCGCAGCGGTGCTCTCCGGCGCCCAGAAGCGACCCTGCAGCAGCGTGTTGGCGGGCGGCAGGGTGGTGCGCCAGCTGAAGTTCAGTGGCCGGTCCTGATCGTCCTGGGCATCGCCGGAGGGCTGTGCCGCATCGTCGCCACCGGCCTGCCCGCGCGCGGCATCTTCGCGACGACGCGGCGGCTGCCCGTTCACGGCCAGCAGGCGCCCGGTGGCGAACGGCTCCACGGTGGCATCCGCCGCACCCTGCGCCTGCAGCGCATCCAGCACCGCCTGGCGCTGGTCCGGCTGGATGTTCATCAGGAAATAATTGGGCGTGTCGGCCGGCAGACGGTCGCGCCATTGCTGCAGCAGGCCCGGGCCGACCACCGCGAGCAGCAGCAACGCGCACAGCGACAACGACAGGCCGACCAGCTGCATCACTGCCAGCGCGCGACGCCGCGTCAGTGCTGCCAGCCCCAGCCGCCAGTTGCCATGCAGCCGGTGCTGCAGGCCACGCACCAGCACCAGCAGCACGAAGCCGCCACCTGCCGCCAGCAACGCCAATGCGCCCAGTCCACCGAGCACCCAGAGGGCAAGTTTCAGATCGCCGGTAACCTGTACGGTCAGTGCCAGGCTCGCCAGCAGTGCGCCGACATAGACCAGCAGCGAAGTCGGCGGCAGGGTGGCGAAACTGCGGTTCAGCACACGCATCGGTGGCACATCGCGCAGACGCAGCAACGGTGGCAGGCCGAAGCCGAGCAACAGCAGCAGGCCGATACCCGCGCCGGTCAGCGCCGGCGTGGCCTGTGGCAGCGGCAGCCGCTGCGGCACCAGTCCACCCAGGACCTGTACCAGCCCTTCCTGCGCGGCCATGCCGACCAGCACACCCAGCAGGCAGGCGGGCAGGGCAAGCAACAGCAGCTGCAGCGCAAGACCCGCCAGGATGTCGCGCTGGCGTGCGCCGAGGCAGCGCAGTACGGCCACCTGGTCGATGCGGCGCAGGGCGAAGCGATTGGCGGCCAGTGCCGTGGCGACCCCGGACAGCAGCACCGCCAGCAGTGCGCTCAGGCCCAGGAAACGCCCGGCCAGCTGGAAGGATTCGCGCACGCCACGCTGGGTATCGCCGAGCCCGACCAGCCGCATGCCCTGCACGCGTGGCTGCAGCCACTGGCGGAAATCCCGTATCGCGTCGGGTTCACCGGCGAACATCGTGCGGTAGCTGACCCGGCTGCCCGGACCGAGCAGGCCGGTATCCTCCACGTCGGCACGGTTCACCAGCAGGGTGGGCGACAGCGTGAGCAGTTCGCTGGAAGTATCCGGTTCGGCGTCGATGCTGCCGGCGATGCGCAGCGTGCCGGCACCGAATTCCAGATCGTCGCCGATGCGCAGCTGCAGCGCCTGCAGCAGGCGCGGGTCGGCCCAGGCCTCGCCACGCGCCGGGGCCGCCGCCGCTTCCCGCAGCGTCGCTCCGGCACCCTCGCGCACGCGCAGCTGGCCGCGCAGCGGGTAACCGCCTTCCACCGCCTTCACCGTGGCCATCTGGCTCTCTTCGCCATGGAACAGCACGCTGCCGAAGGCGGCGATGCGCGTGCTGCGCAGACCACGCCGCGCCGCTTCATCGGTGAGCTCCGCAGCCGGTTCACTGCGTCCGGTGATGCCCAGGTCGCCGCCGAGCATTTCCGCGGTGCTGTTGGACAGCGCCAGGTTCACCCGATCCACCAGCGTGCCGACCGCCGTCATCACCGCCACCCCCAGCACCAGGGCGGCGAACACCGTGAGCAGGTCGCCGGCCAGGGCTTCGCGGCGCAGCGAGCGCAGCGCATGGCGCAGCAGGTTCATGCGTCGGCTCCGTGCGGCACCTGCTGCAGGCGGCCGTTGTCGATGCGATGGATGTGCTGGCAGCGCTGTGCCAGCCGCAGGTCATGGGTGACCAGCACCAGGGTGGTGGCGCTGTCGGCATTCAACGCGAACAGCAGGTCGCTGACGTGCTGCCCGGTCGCCTGGTCGAGCGAGCCGGTCGGCTCATCGGCGAACAGGATGCGCGGCCGCGCGACGAAGGCGCGTGCCAGTGCGACGCGTTGCTGCTCACCTCCGGACAACTGGCGTGGATAATGCCGCGCGCGGTGCGACAGGCCGACGGCGGCCAGTACCTCGTCCACTCGCATACGGTCCTCGCGACCGGCCAGTTCCAGCGGCAGGGCGACGTTCTCCGCCGCGGTCAGCGCCGGCAGCAGGTGGAAGCTCTGGAACACGAATCCGACTTCGCGTGCGCGCAGCTGCGCACGTGCTTCTTCATCCAGCGCGTCCAGCCGGCTGCCGGCCAGGGTGATGCTGCCGCGGCTGGGAAGGTCGAGTCCGGCCAGCAGGCCGAGCAGGGTGGTCTTGCCGGAACCGGAGGCGCCGACGATGGCCACCGAGGTGCCTTCATGTACCGTCATGCTGACGTTGTCCAGTATGTGGACTTCACCCTCCGGGCCATGCACGGATTTGCCGACGTTGTCGACGGCGATGGCGACGGGCGCGCTGCGGGGGGACAGGCTGTCGATGAGGAGACTCCAATGCGCGTTACAGGACAAGGCCGGCGGATCAGCCGGATGGGCATGCTGCTGGCATGGTTGCTGCTGGTACCGGTGCTGGCGTGTGCCAAAGGTCAAGCAACCACGGTGGTGGTGCTCGGCGACAGCCTCAGTGCCGCCCACAATATCCCGGCAGGCAGCGGCTGGGTGGACCTGCTGGGCCAGCGGCTCAGCACGCGTTC
Organism: Pseudomonadota bacterium; assembly: GCA_023430045.1. Lineage (GTDB taxonomy): Bacteria > Pseudomonadota > Gammaproteobacteria > Xanthomonadales > Xanthomonadaceae > Stenotrophomonas. The sequence goes on from JAEZCF010000012.1 coordinate 14,168, forward strand.
GGCATCGCCGGCACGGGTGGTCAACGCCAGCATGAGCGGAGAGACCACCGCCGGCGCGCTGACCCGGCTGCCGGGCCTGCTGGCGCGGGAGAAGCCGGGCGTGGTGGTGATCGCACTGGGCGGCAACGATGCGCTGCGCGGGCTGACGCCGGCGCAGATCCGCGGCAATCTGGAGAAGATGATCCTGGCCAGCCGCAGCAGTGGCGCGAAGGTGCTGATGCTGGGCATCGATGTTCCGCCGAACTATGGGCCGGCATACCGGCAGCGCCTGGCGTCGGTGTACCGGGACCTCGCGGACGCTTACAGGATCCCGTTGCTGCCCTTCCTGCTGGAGGGCGTGGCGCTGCAGCCGGGCATGATGCAGGACGACGGCCTGCACCCGACTGCAAAGGCCCAGCCGAAGGTGCTGGAGAACGTCTGGCCGCTGCTGCAGCCATTGTTGTGAACCGCTAAGGGAACCATCGGCGGCTTCACATCGCGTGCACCGTCGATACGGCATGTTTCACAAAGCTGAAGTTAGAGGGAAGGTCATGCGTCAGACGAAGGAAACCTCCGGCCTGGTTCTGGTCGTGGAGGACAACCGCAATATCTCCGAGATGATCGGTGAGTACCTGGAAGGACGTGGGTTCGAGGTGGACTACGCGCAGGATGGCCTGGACGGCTACCGTCTGGCCGCCGAGAACAGCTATGACGTGGTGGTGCTGGATCTGATGCTGCCGCGTCTGGACGGCATCGAGGTCTGCCGCCGACTGCGCAACGATGCCCGCAAGTCCACTCCCGTGTTGATGCTCACCGCGCGCGATACGCTTGACGACAAGCTGACCGGCCTGGGCTTCGGCGCCGACGACTATCTCACCAAGCCGTTCGCCATCCAGGAACTGGAAGCGCGCCTGCGTGCCCTGATCCGCCGCGAGCGTCGCCAGGTGGGTTCGGAAGTGCTGAAGGTCGCCGACCTGGTGCTGGATCCGGTGAGCATGCGTGCCACGCGCGCCGGCACCGAACTGCAGCTGTCGCCGATTGGCCTGCGCCTGCTGACCATCCTGATGCGCGAATCGCCGCGGGTGGTGACGCGCCAGGAAATCGAGCGCGAGATCTGGGGCAACGGCCTGCCGGATTCGGACACCCTGCGCAGCCACCTGTACAACCTGCGCAAGATCATCGACAAGCCGTTCGACCGCCCGCTGCTGCACACCGTGCAGAGTGCCGGTTACCGCATCGCCGATATCGCCCAGCCGATGGGCTGATACCGCGCCCGGTCCCCGTGCAGGCCTGACATCGGACCTGCACGGGCGGCTGACGCATCGGCTGCCTATACTCGGCGCGGCCATTTTTCGTAGTGATCCGCCTGATGCCGCACGGCCTGCCGCGCAAGATCCGAATCGCCTTCCTCCTGCAGGCCTTGCTTGCCAGTCTCGGCATCCTGCTGGGAGCCTGGCTGGTATCGCTGGTGATCAAGCACAGCCTGGTGGGTGCGGCACTGCGCGAGGAAGCGGCCTACTACTGGACGCTGCATGACGCCTCACCCATGCAGCCGCCGCCGAACACCCGCAACATCCGTGGCTACCTGGTGGAAACGGGGCGCTCCAGCCTGAATCTGCCCGCCAGCCTGCGAAACCTGACTCCGGGGTTCCACGAACTGCGCAGAGAAGACCAACTGGTCTGGGTGGATGCGCGGCCGGAGGGGCGCCTGTACCTGGTATTCCTGCGCTCGCGCGCGGAGATGCTGGCGTTCTGGTTCGGCCTCGTGCCGGTGCTGTTGACTTTGCTGGCCGTGTACGGCGCCACCTGGGTGACCTATCGCGCCTCCAACCGGCTGGTATCGCCGGTGAACTGGCTGGCGCGCCGCGTATCGCGCTGGGATCCGGTGCATCCGCAGGCGGGTGACCTGGAGCCGGACAAGCTGCCGGCGGACATGCAGGGCGAAACGCGGCAGCTGGCCGCCGCGCTGCATTCGCTGGCCAGCCGGGTTACCGAGAACGTGGCCCGCGAACGCAACTTCACCCGTGACGCCAGCCATGAGCTGCGCACGCCGTTGACGGTGATCCGCGTGGCCAGCGACATGGCGATGGCCGATGAAAACACCACGCCGCGCCAGCTGCGCAGCCTGCAACGCATCCAGCGCGCGGGGCGGGACATGGAAGCGGTGATCGACGCGTTCCTGATCCTGGCACGCGAAGCGGACGTCGAGCCGCAGCTGGAACTGTTCGATGTCGCCGAAATCGTCCGCTATGAGGTGGATACGGCCGCCGAACTGTTGTCCGACCGGCCGGTGCACGTGGAACTGCATGCCGGCGAACCCGTGCCCTTGCATGGCCCGCCGCGGGTGCTGCAGGTGGTGATCAGCAACCTGGTGCGCAACGCCTGCAACTACACCGACGAGGGCCGGGTGGACGTTTTCGTGGAGCAGGACCGCGTGCGTGTACGCGATACCGGCATCGGCATGTCGTCCGATGCGCTGGACCGGGCCTTCGAGCCGTTCTACCGCGCCGAGCCGGAGCGTCCACAGGGCACCGGGCTGGGGCTGTCGATCGTGCGTCGCCTGTGCAAGCGTTTTGGCTGGAAGGTGACGCTGTCCAGCCGGCCGGGACAGGGCACCGAAGCGACCGTCATATTCCGCTGAGGGTAGTGGCGGGGGCTGCCCGGCCCCCCACACACCC
>JAEZCF010000076.1 GCA_023430045.1 Pseudomonadota bacterium
GCCTCGGCCCGGGCCAGCCCGGACCAGCGCCCCAGCACCGAAGCGCGGATGCCGTTGGCGTCGATCCCGGCCTCGGCCAGCAGGTCTTCGCGGCTGGCGTGGTGCTGGAAGGCGTCGGGCAGGCCGAGGTGGAGGATCGGCATGGTGATGCCCTCCGCTGCCAGCAGCTCGGCCACGCCGCTGCCGGCGCCGCCGGCGACGACGTTGTCCTCGAGGGTGACGAAGCCTTCGTGGCTGGCGGCCAGCTCGAGCAGCAGCGCGCGGTCGAGCGGCTTGACGAAGCGCATGTTGACCACGGTCAGCCCGAGTTCCTCGCCGACCTGAGCCGCCGCCGGAACCAGGGCGCCGAAGGCGAGCAGGGCGAGTCGCGCGCCGCGCCGGCGCACGTCCGCCTTGCCGATCGGCAGCGGTTCCAGGGCGGCCGATACCGCAACGCCCGGACCGGTGCCGCGCGGATAGCGGACCGCGGCGGGGCCCTGGTGGCGGTAGCCCGTGGTCAGCATGCGCCGGCATTCGTCCTCGTCGGCGGGGGCCATGACCATCATGTTGGGCTCGCAACGCAGGTAACTGAGGTCGAGGTTGCCGGCATGGGTCGCGCCGTCGGGCCCGACCACGCCGCCGCGGTCGATCGCGAAGAGCACGTCGAGGCCCTGGATGGCGACGTCGTGGACCAGCTGGTCGTAGCCGCGCTGGAGGAAGGTCGAGTAGATCGCCACCACCGGCCTGGCGCCTTCGCAGGCCATGCCGGCGGCCAGCGTGACCGCGTGCTGTTCGGCGATGGCCACGTCGAAATAGCGGTCCGGGTATTCCTGGCTGAAGCGCACCAGGCCGGAACCCTCGCGCATCGCCGGGGTGATGCCGAGCAGCAGCGGATCGGCCGCGGCCATGTCGCACAACCAGTCGCCGAAGACGTCGGTGTAGGTGGGCTTCTTCGCCCCCGGTTTGCTGACCAGGCCTTTTTCCGGGTCGAACGGCGACACCGCGTGGTAGCCGATCTGGTCGCCTTCGGCGAGTTCGTAGCCCTTGCCCTTGGTGGTGATGACATGCAGCAGCTGCGGGCCCTTCAGGGTCTTCAGCGTCTTCAGCACGCCGAGCAGGGCGTCCACGTCGTGGCCGTCGATCGGCCCGGTGTAGTGGAAGCCCATCTCCTCGAACAGGGTGGACGGCACGAACATGCCCTTCCAGTGTTCCTCCCAGCGGCGCACGAAGCGGGCCGGCCCGCTGCTGCGCTTGTCGCCGAGCAGCTTCTTGCCGCCTTCGCGCAGCGCGTTGAGGGTCTGGCTGCTGGTCATGCGGCCGAGCATCCGGGTCAGCCCCCCGGCCGCCTCGCTGATCGACATCCGGTTGTCGTTGAGGATCACCAGCAGGTTCGGGTCGGGCTCCATGCCGCCGGCGTGGCAGAGCGCCTCCCAGGCCATGCCGGCGGTCATCGCGCCGTCGCCGATCACCGCGACCACGCGCCGGTTGTTGCCGGCATGCGCATTGGCGATCGCCATGCCGAGCGCGGCCGAAATCGACGTGCTCGAATGACCGACGCCGAAGGTGTCGAACTCGGATTCCTCGCGCTTGGGAAACGGCGCCACGCCGTCCTTCTGCTTGACGGAATGAATGTCGTCGCGGCGGCCGGTGAGGATCTTGTGCGGATAGGTCTGGTGGCCCACATCCCACACCAGCTGGTCGTGCGGGGTCTGGTAGAGGTAATGCAGCGCGACGGTCAGCTCGATCACGCCCAGGCCCGCGGCGAAATGCCCGCCGCTCCTGCCCACCGATTCGATCAGGTAGGCGCGCAGTTCATCGGCGACCGCCCTCAGCTCGGATTCTTCGAACGTGCGTAGTTCATCCGGGGTGTGGATGCGCGAAAGGCGGGGATAGCGGGCAGAGTCGATCATCATGTTCGGGCTGGTTCTGAACGCTCATTTTCGCGCCCATTGCGGGGTGGAGCAAGCAAACGCCGACACGCGTGAGCACGCGGTGAGCGGAAACGCGCGCGGATCAGTCCGACAGCCGGGAACGTTTTGGCAACTGTGCCTTCAGGAAGGCCATCTGGTCGGCGAGGATATTCCGGTTGGAGAGGATCAGGTGTTCAATCCAGCTCGGCCGGAAAGGCACGGCCAGCAAGGGCATGCCCGCCTGCTGGGGGGTGCGGTCGCTCTTGCGCGAGTTGCAGTGGAAGCAGGCGGTGACCACGTTTTCCCAGACATCCAGCCCGCCCTTGGAGAGCGGCATGACGTGGTCACGGGTGAGCACCGGACGGTGCCCGTGTTGGCCGCAGTACAGGCAGATGTGCGCATCACGCGCGAACAGCGCGGCATTGGTGAGGTTGGGCGTGGGGTCGATGGCGCGCGAACGGGCATGGCCACGCGCGGCGATGATCGGGTGCAGATCCAGGCCGCTGCGCAGCCCGCTGAGACGGTTGGTGCCCCCATGGATGTGCAGACAGGGATCGCCGAGGGTCCAGGCGACTGCGTCGCGCGCGTAAAGGCAGGAGGCATCCTGCCAGGTGATCCAGTCCAGCACCCGTCCATGGGCGTCCAGTGAAAGCAGGCGCACGGTGCCGGGGCGATGCAGCGGGCCGGCCGGTGGCGATGACACAGCGTCCAGAGCGGATGTGGCGGCTCCGGTATCGATCAGACCCAGGCGGGTAGTGTCTGTCTCCATCGGGAAAACAGCTTATACCTGAATGTTGACGGTTTGTGTATCGCCGACAGGCGATACACAAACCGACAACATTCAGGTCCGCGCATTACTCCTGTTCCCCGCACCTGTCGGTGCGCCACAGCCCATCCCGCCTTCGGCGCGCTGGGCTGTCCACGCATTCCTCCTATTCCCCGCACCTGTCGGTGCGCCCCCTTTAACAAAAGGGGGCTTTTCTCCAGAGAGATCGCGCAGAGGTTCCCTCCACGCATGGGGTGGATCTGCTGGCGGGATGGGCTCAGGCGCCGAAGCGCGCGTCGTCCATCGCCATCAGTGGTTCGGCGCCGGCCTGGATGGCGGCGGCATGGGCGAGCGTGCGCGGCAGCACCCGGGCGAAATAGAAGCGCGCAGTCTCACGCTTGGCCTGCCGGAAGGCTTCCGGCCGTTCGGATGCCTCGGCGGCGGCGACGCTGCGCGCCCACCAGTAGGCCAGCACAACGTAGCCGGAATAGAACAGGTAGTCGTGGCTGGCCGCACCCAGTTCATCGGGGTTGCCTGCCGCACGCTTGAGCACGTCCATCGTCAGCGCCCCCCATTCGGCAGCCTTGGCACGCAGTGGCCCGATGAACTCGGCCAGGATTTCGTCACCCTCATGCGCCTTGGCGAAGGTTTCGATCTCGGCCAGGAACAGCTTCAGGCCAGCGCCCTGGCTGCTGGCGGTCTTGCGGCCGATCAGGTCCAGCGCCTGGATGCCGGTGGTGCCTTCGTACAGCGTGGTGATGCGGGCATCGCGCGCCAGCTGTTCCATGCCATGTTCGCGGATGTAGCCGTGGCCACCGAAGCACTGCAGCGCGTTGTAGGTGTTCTCGATGCCCCACTCGGTCTGGCAGGCCTTGGAAATGGGCGTCAGGAAGCTCACCAGGGTATCGGCGCGCTCGCGCTCGGCCGGGTCCTGCGCGCTGTGCGCGATGTCGATCAGGGTGGCCGCGTGCAGGGCGAGCAGGCGGCTGCCTTCCACCAGCGACTTGATGGTCAGCAGCATGCGCCGCACGTCCGGGTGGACAAGGATTGGGTCGGCTGGCTTTTCCGGGAATTTCGCGCCGCTCAACGAGCGCGACTGCAGGCGTTCACGCGAATAGGCAAGGGCGTTCTGGTACGCACGCTCGGACAGGCCGATGCCCTGCAGGCCCACCCCCAGGCGCGCGGTGTTCATCATCGTAAACATCGCTTGCAGGCCCTTGTGCGGCTGCCCGACCAGATAGCCCTCGGCGCCATCGAAATTCATCACGCAGGTCACCGACCCCTTGATGCCCATCTTGTGCTCGATGGAACCGCAGCGCAGCGCATTGCGCTCGCCTTGGTTGCCGTCCCGGTCCACCTTGAATTTGGGGGTGACGAACAACGAGATGCCCTTCGGCCCGGGCGGCGCATCGGGCAGCTTGGCCAGCACCAGGTGAACGATGTTTCCGGTCAGGTCGTGCTCGCCGGCGGTGATGAAGATCTTGGTGCCGGTGATCGCGTAGCTGCCGTCCGGATTCGGCTCGGCCCGGGTCTTCAGCAGGCCCAGGTCAGTGCCGCAGTGCGGTTCGGTCAGGCACATGGTGCCGGTCCAGCGGCCCTCGATGAGCGGCTTGAGGAAGGCTTCGTGCTGCCACGGTTCGCCATGCTGCTTCAACGCCTCGATGGCCCCGTGCGACAGCAGCGGGAAGTTGCCCCAGGCCAGGTTGGCCGCGTTGATCATTTCATTCAGCGGCACGCCCAGGGTGTGCGGCAGGCCTTGTCCACCGACGTCCGGCGAAGCGGTAAGACCGGTCCAGCCGCCGTCGACGAACTGTTCGTAGGCCTGTCTGAAACCGGGCGGCGTGGTCACCTCGCCGCTGGCTTGGTCGAGCACGCAGCCGACCTCATCACCGACGCCGTTCAAGGGCGCCAGCACGCTGGCGCTGAAGCGACCGGCTTCTTCCAGCACGGCATCCACCACGTCGGCGGTGGCGTCGGTGAACCCCAGGCGGGCGAACAGCTGCTCTACCTGGAGCACGTCGTGCAGTGCGAAGCGGAGGTCGGAAAGCGGGGCGGTGTAGCTGCTCATCGTAAAGCGTCTCGATCAGGGGGCAGGCCGCACTGCGGCGCCGTGGGAGTCAGCGGAGCACGCCAGGCAGGCCGGGAGCCCGGTTGAGCGTGCTGCGGTTCTTGATCTGGAAAGTGCGCTGCTTTTTTTCTTCCGGCGTGGCGCTGACCGGGCCTTCCAGCGTGTAGGGCACGGTGCGGTCGCTGGCCAGCGCATCGGTGACCAGCAGCCGTGCGGGGGCCGCAGGTTGCAGGGTGGCTTCGACAACGTCGGCCGACGCACCGCCAATGGACAGGGCGGGCTTGATCGCCAGCGTGCCCGCTTCGGCATCGTCCACGGTCAGCTTCAGCGCGACATCGTCGAAGCGCATCGGCATGGAACTGAAGTTCTGCAGGCGCAGCGACACCGTCCAGCTGCCATCCGCATTGACGGTGAGCTGCTGCAGGCGGGCGGCGGGTTCGGAAACACGTTTGACCACGCCTTCGCCGCAGGCCGTCAGGGCGAGGAACGACAGGACGATGGCGGTGGTACGGACGCGGCGGTGGAGCATGGGCGCAATTCCTCGGGAACGTGCTGCATTGGGCAAAGATACTACGGCGTATGGTCTTTCGGCCATGGGCGGAGTGGATCCGGAACCCATGTAGAGCCGAGCCATGCCCGGCTGGTTGTCACCTGCGTGCCTGTTGCCTGTTGCCTGCGGCAGGCGGCCTGGCGGCCAGGCGGCCAGGCGCGGCCGCCTTCAGCGGGGCACCATGATCCGCAACGGCGCCAGATCGTAGCCCATCGCCTCGGCGCGGGCCTTGAGCGCCTGCAGTTGTTCGTCAGGCATGTCCGGCGTGCGCGACAGGATCCACAGGTATCTGCGGTCCGGTTCGCCCACCATCGCCCACTGGTAATCGGGGTCCAGCGCGATCACCCAGTAATCGGCCCACACCAGCGGCAGCCATGCCAGCCAGTCCGGCGCGAAGCGGACCTGGAGTTTGCCTGGCTCGCCGTCCACCGCCCGCGCGACCCCTTCGGCCTGGATGACGCCGCCGTCATCGACGCGGCAGCGGTTCAGCACACTGATGCGGCCGTCGCTGCGCAGGCTGTAGGTGGCAGTGATGTCGCCCACGCATTTCTTCTGGAAGGACACCGGCAGATGGGCGATTTCGTGCCACTGCCCGGCATAACGGTCCATATCCAGCGCTGCCACCGCACGTACGGGTTCGGCGGCCAGCCCGGGCAGGGCGATGCCGGCCAGCAGCAGGGCGAGCGCGATGGTGCGGAACAGACGAGCGGGCATGGCGGTCGTTTCCCGGTGACGAAGCACCGAGCTTAGGCGGATGCGCAACGGCCGGCGTTAAGTGGCCGGGGGCACTTCGCCCGCACGCAGTGTCAACACCTGCACGCCGCTGCGGGTGACGGCCACGGTGTGCTCGAACTGCGCGGAAAGGCGGCCATCGCGGGTGTGTACCGGCCACTCGCCGGGCCGCGAGCGGATGGCGGCCTTGCCCTGGTTGAGCATCGGTTCGATGGTGAACACCATGCCTTCCTGCAGCTCCAGTCCGGTGCCGGCGTGGCCGTAGTGCAGGATCTGCGGTTCTTCATGCATCTGGCGGCCGATGCCGTGACCGCAGTATTCCTTCACCACGCTGTAGCCGTGTTCGCGGGCATGGCGGGCGATGGCGTGCCCGATATCGCCCAGACGCGCGCCGGGTCGTACGGCGGCGATGCCTTTCCACATGGCGTCGTAGGTTGCGCGGACCAGCCGGCGCGCGGGGTAGGCGACGTCGCCGACGAGGTAGGTGGTGCTGGAATCGGCGATGAAGCCGTTCTTCTCCAGGGTGATGTCCAGGTTGACGATCTGCCCGCTGCGCAGCACGTCGGCCGCCGATGGCACGCCATGGCAGACCACGTCGTCGATGGAGGCATTGAGCACGAAGGGATAGTCGTACTGGCCCTTGCTGGCAGGGCGGGCATGCAGCTCGTCCACGATCATCTGTTCGACGAAGTCGTTGATTTCCAGCGTGCTGCGGCCTTCCAGCGGCATGCGTCCCAGCGCATCGAAAACCTGTGCCAGGAGCGCCCCGGCCTGGGCCATCAATGCCAGTTCATGGGGCTGCTTGATCACGCGCGTGCTGCCTCCAGCGGGAGCGCCTGCACCCCGGCAGCCCGCAGTTCGCGGGCGACGATGTCCTGGAAGGCGAGCTCAGGATGCATTTCGCACAGCATTCCGATCCTGATCCAGAAATTGGCCTGCGCGTTGATGGAGCGATGGGTGACGGTGCAGGCGCGACGAAGCTGGTCGTGCAGCGCGTCATCGATGTTGACGATGCCCATGGAGGTTCCTGATGCGGGATATATGAAGCGTATACGATTCATATATGCCAATCAATGCGTTCGTCCTGGAAGCTGGAAGGGCGTCATCCCGCCGCAGCGCGTTCCTCCGGAGCACGCTTCACAAGGGTCTCCTCAAGCAGGGCGAAGGCGCGCTGCAGATGCCAGGCCAGCGGCCGCGCAGCGTCTTCACCGCGCCATTCGTCCAACGCCAGCCGCAATGCGCCCATGGCGATCATGGCGGTCAGCCGCAGTTCGTCGTGCCGGGCGGGGTCGGGCCAGCGTGTTCGAAACGCTTCGGCAAGCGACTGTTCAAGCTGCACGAACTGACCATCCTTGCGAAGACGCAGCGCTTCGGTCGCGCGCAGCAGCCGGTCGGCGACGATCGCCTCTTCTGTCTCGTACTTCGCCGCAAGCTTGATGAAGCTTGCCCGGGCAACGCGCAGGGGATCGCGCGCGGACGTTTCGGCCAGGATGGCGGGTGACAGGGCAGTGGCGAATCCGCTGCTCTCATAGGCCAGCAGCACCTCCTCCTTGGACTTGAAGTAGTAGAAAAAGGTGCGGCGGGAAATGCCTGCCGCATTCGCGATTTCATCCAGCGTGGTGGCCTCGTAGCCCTTCTCGATGAACAGCGTGAGGCTGGTCCTTGCGATCCTGTTGAACAGTTCCTTCCGCTTGCGATCGCGAAGGCCGCCTGTACCTGTTTCCATAACTGTTGCTCGTCGGCTCGTAGGGGATTGATTATTGCACCGAGTGCGAATTATATTTCGCACTCAGTGCAATAATATGATGAGGGTATGGGTCATGTCACAGCAGAAGGTCTGGTTTATCACCGGAGCGTCGCGCGGATTCGGTCGTCTGTGGGCTGAAGGAGCGCTCAAGCGGGGCGACCGGGTGATTGCCACGGCGCGCGACATCCGCGCCCTGGCCGATCTGGTCGCTGCCCACGGCGAGGCGGTGCTGCCGCTGCAGCTCGACGTGACCGAACGGCACCGGGTATTCGACGCCGTCGCCAAGGGTCATTCGCATTTCGGTCGCCTCGACGTGGTGCTCAACGCCGCAGGCTACGGTTACATGGCCGCGATCGAGGAGATCGATATCGACGAAGCGAAGGCCAACTTCGAGACGAACGTGTTCGGCACGCTTTCCGTGATCCAGGCCGCGTTGCCGCTGCTGAGGGCACAAGGCACCGGCCATATCCTGACGGTCTCCAGCATCGGCGGCATCCTCAGCTTTCCCACCGGGGGCAGCTATACCGCAAGCAAGTTTGCCATTGAGGCGCTTTCCGAAGCTTTGGCGGGCGAGGTGGCCGACATGGGCATCAAGGTAACCATCATCGAGCCGGGCAGTTTCGCCACCGGATTCGCGGCTTCAACCAAAACCGCACCGCAGATGGACATCTATGATCCGATCCGCGCTCACATCAGGGCCGGGTTCACTCCATCGGATCTTGGCGACCCTGCTGCGACTGTCGCGGCGATCTTCGCGGCCGTCGATGCGGACGCACCGCCGCTGCGGCTGATACTGGGCGCGACGACACTGCCCAGGTTCCGTGCGGCGTATGAGGCCAGGCTGGCCGAGTGGCAGGCGTGGTCAGCGGTGTCGGTCGCCGCGCATGGTGGCCGCTGATCCGCTGACCTCTCAGGCCTGTTTCTGGCCACCTTGCAGCGAGCTGGCGCGGCCCCTTTCATGGGAGGGGCGGAACCTCGTCATGGGCCGCACCGAGCCGTTTCCGTTCTGCGCGGACCGCCGCCACCAGCGCATCGATGAAGACGCGTACCTTCGCCGGCAAGTATCGCCTGGTCGGATACAACGCCATGACCGGCAGGTCGGCGGTGCTGTACTCCGGCAGGACGGGCATCAATCGGCCCTCGGCCACGTGGCGCTCGAACAGGAAGGAAGGCAGGTAGGCGATGCCCATGCCGGACAAGGTCGCCTCAAGCACTGCCTCGCCACGGTTGGCCGAGAACGCGATACGTCCTGGAATCGCATGCCATGTGCCGTCCGGCCTGAGCACGCGCCATGCGCGCTGCCCCGAGGCGTGCGCCCGTGAGTCCGCATAGGGCAGGCACAGATGGTCGCGCAGGGAGTCTATGGTTTGCGGCGTGCCATGCTTTTCGAGGTATGCCGGTGCCGCGCAGAACATCGTGCGATAACGGGCGATCACACGCGTGACCATATGCTGATGCGGCTCGGTCACGCCGCCGATGCGGATGGCTAGATCGAAGCCTTCTTCGACGATGTCGATGACCCGATCCGTCAGATTCATTTCAACGCTTACGTCCGGCCATGCTTCAAGAAAGTCGCGCACCACTGGCATGACGTGCAGCTGCCCGTAGGCACCGGGTGCTGTGATGCGCAGCACACCTCTTGGCGTGGCGTCGCGGCCGGCGATGTTGTTCTGGGCCATCTCCAGCTCATTCAGTATCACCGCGCACTGATCATGAAACCGCTGACCTTCCTCGGTCACGCTCAGCGCCCGCGTCGTGCGCCTGAATAGTTGCACCCCAAGTCGCGTCTCAAGACGCCCAACGGCCTTGGCCACCGCTGAGCGCGACAGTCCGAGTGTGCGGGCTGCGTCCGCGAAGCTGCCGGACTCCACCGTGGTTGTGAAGGCGACGATGTCGTCCAGGTTCGTTCCCCGCATCGGTTGCTCCGGTTCCTGATCTTCGTCAGTAAGGCGAATCGCATGCGCCAATATATTGAATATATTGAACATTGGAGCATAAAAAGCTACGCCGTAAGTACTCTTCATCGTCACAGGAAGGAACAAGCTTGAGCACGTCACTTTCAACTCGCGGTACCCACCACAAAGGCTTCATCCTGCTGGCGGCATGTATCGTTGCAGTTGCCAATCCGCTCGCTTTCACCGGGCCTGCGGTCGCGTTGCCCACCATCGGTCGGGCCCTGGAGGGCAGTGCTGTCGAACTCGGCTGGGTGACCAACGCCTTCATGCTGACATTCGGCAGTTGCCTGATGACTGCGGGATCGCTCGCCGACACGCTGGGGCGCCGACGGATATTCCTGGCCGGCGTCGGGCTGCTGTTCGCATTTTCTCTCGGCCTCAGCTTCGCGCCGAACATTCTGGTCATGGACCTGTTGCGAGCGGGTCAGGGCATCGCGGCGGCAGCAGCTTTCGCGGGAATCATGGCGGCGCTCGCCCAGGAATTCCATGGCCCGGCCGGCATGCGCGCCTTCAGCCTCGTGGGGACGAGTTTCGGCGTTGGGCTAGCCTTCGGGCCGATCAGTTCGGGCCTGCTGATCGAGACCTTCGGTTGGCGATCGATCTTCGCCCTCGTCGCGGCGCTTGCCGCGCTGGCATACGCCTTGGGTGCCGCGTTCGTTCGCGAGTCGCGGGATCCCGAAGCGACCGGCATCGACTGGAAGGGGGGCATCACGTTCACCGCAGCACTGGCGCTTTTCACCAATGCCCTCCTGGTCGCCCCGGAAAAGGGATGGCTGCATGCAGGGATGCTCGCCTGCCTGGCAGGCGGTCTCGTCCTTCTGGCGCTTTTCGCGGCGATAGAGGCGAGGGCAGCGCGGCCGATGCTGGACCTTTCCCTGTTCAGATTCCCGCGTTTCGTAGCGGTCCAGATGTTGGCCGCCGCCCCGGCCTACTCCTTCGTGGTGCTCCTCATCCTGCTTCCCGTGCGCCTTGTCGGGATCGATGGCATGAGCGCGGTACAGGCGGGCTGGATCATGCTCGCGCTCTGCGGGCCCCTTCTGTTCCTTCCCCTCGTCGCAGGATCGTTGACCCGTTTGCTTGCACCCGCAGCGCTGTGTGGCGCCGGGCTCGTCATGGTAGCCGCAGGTCTGCTGTGGCTGAGCCACTGGCCGGGCGGCGAGGTGAACATGGCGCTCGTCGCACCGCTGGTGTCTATCGGCATCGGCATCAGCCTGCCATGGGGATTGATGGATGGATTAGCCGTCAGCGTGGTGCCGCGGCAACGCGCGGGCATGGCCACGGGTATCTTCAACACGACCCGGGTCGCAGGCGAGGGCGTCGCGCTGGCCGTCGTGAGCGCAGTCCTTTCCGCGCTAGTGGCCACACAGGTCGGATCGGATGTTCCGGCCGCGTCCGGACGGACGGGCGAGGTGGCGCAGCGATTCGTCGCGGGTGACCTGGCCTCGGTAGGCTCGATCCTTGGCAATCCTGCCCAAACCGCAGCGATCCACAGCTACAACTCTGCATTCAGCAGCCTGCTCGTCCTGTTGGCGGGGGTGACGCTCTTGACGGCCATCCTGATCTTCATGGCGCTTCGCGGATCGGCGCGGGAAGACGATGGACGCGGTGCGGACTCATCGGGCAAGAGAAACGAACCAGGAATTGACGCGGTCTGACCGGGACCTGATGCGGGCACGACATCATGCGCCGTCCAAATTTCTGCACCTGGCCGATGTGTGTCAGGACCGCCTCGACGCCAGCTAGGGCTTCCCACCACGCTCCCGGTCCCGGTCGACTGCATTGGCCAGCCGGATGTTCCGCACCAGCGCGGGGATGTAGAGCAGGGTAAAGACCACAACCACGATCGCGGACCACACCAGGAGGGAAAGCCGCACGCCGCCGTAAGCGAAGTACATGATGAGATAGCTTGTCAGTGCAAACGCGATGGCTTGCAGGTAATAGATTCCTGCCGTCTTTGCGATCTCTTTATGGACTCGGTTCATCGCGTCTCTGTTCCTGGATCAAAGGTTGCAGCTCTGCGCCGCCACAAGCACTTCCAGGATAAGGGCGGATCCCCCTCCCTGAAGCGGCGGCCGCGCGGCTGCGGGCTTGCATCATCTGGGTGGTTTTGTGCCGCAGTTCCGGCACGCGTAAGTGAACCAGACGATGGGCATGGCTTCGCGTCGGTTCCTGTAATAGAACTCGCCGCACTTTGGGCAGCGCGCATACGAAGTGCGCAGGGCCAGCGGGATGCATCCAACCAACCACACCACGGCAATGACCGCCGGCAACGCCTCCAGTTCTGTCAGCTCCTGAAGAAGGGCAATCGCAACCATGCCGCCGAAGGCCCATGCCAGGGCAGCAATGAAGCGAAGGCGTAGCGAACGCCAGCCTGCTTTTTCTGAATCCGACATAGCCCTCCTTGGCACTCCCAGGCGCAGTCGAATTGAGTATCGATGAGGGTCGCTTCTGCGTCCAGCGCGTGAACGGGCGATTCAGATAGCACCACGCGCATGGCGGCGGTGGCCGGGCGGCCTGCGGATCCGTGCAAATCCGTGCAGGTAGAAAAAAGAAAGGGCCTGCAATCGTGCAGACCCTTTGGAAATGGTGGCCGAGGACGGAATCGAACCGCCGACACGGGGATTTTCAATCCCCTGCTCTACCAACTGAGCTACTCGGCCACTTGTTTCGTTGCAGCGATGTCGCTGCCGAGGACGCGCATATTACGGAGGTCCTTGCGGTTCGGCAAGCGTTTCGAAGAAAAAACTTCACATTTGTGTCTTGGCGTTCGGGACAGCCACGCAAGTGCTTGATCCGTGGTCACCATGTCACCGCAAACGGGCAGGCGAGGGCCGCACGCCCGGCGCGATGGCACGAAACGCCCGTATCCCGCAACGCGACTGGAACGCTGTTTTTGTACCCCCCATCCGCATGCAAGGGGGCGTACTGTCGATTCCCTCTCCCCTTGGAATGCAGCGCATGAACTCCTCCAACGTCACGACCGATCGTATCGTGCTCGCGTCGCGTCCAGCCGGCGCGCCGGCGGCAGCCAACTTCCGCCGCGAACAGGCGGCACTCCCAGCCCTGGAATCCGGCCAGGTACTGCTGCGCAATCGTTACCTTTCGCTGGATCCGTACATGCGCGGTCGCATGGATGACGGCCCGTCCTACGCGCCGCCGGTGGCCATCGACGCGGTGATGGAAGGACGCACGGTCAGCGAGGTGCTGGCATCCCGACAGCCGGGGCTGGAGCCGGGAACGCTGGTGGTCGCACCGGGTGGCTGGCAGACGCACGCCGTTGTGGATGCAGCAAGCATCACCCGCCGCCTGCAGCCGGACGGACTGCCGCTGAGCACGGCGCTGGGCGTGTACGGCATGCCCGGATTCACCGCGTATGCGGGGCTGCATGAGATCGGTCGCGTGCAGCCGGGCGAAACCCTGGTGGTCGCCGCAGCCAGCGGCCCGGTCGGCGCCACGGTGGTGCAGCTTGCCAGGCAGCAGGGCGCGCGCGTGGTCGGCATTGCCGGTGGCGAGGCCAAGCGTGCCTATGTGGAAACGCTCGGTGCGGATGTAGCGCTTGACCATCGCGCGGACGACTTCGCAGCGCAACTGCAGAGCGCCGTGCCGAAGGGTATCGACGTGTATTTCGAAAATGTCGGCGGCAAGGTGTTCGATGCCGTGCTGCCACTGCTCAACGATTTCGCCCGCATTCCGGTCTGCGGCACCATCGCCACCTACAACGCGCGCGGCAAGGAAGTACCGGGGCCGGATCGCCTGCCGGGTTTTGTCAGTCAGATACTGCGCCAACGGCTGACCGTGCGCGGTTTCATCCAGGCTGATTTCATCGCCCTGTTCCCGCGTTTCGAACAGGAAATGGGGCAGTGGCTGCGTGATGGCACGGTGCAGTACCGCGAGGACATCGTGCAGGGACTGGAGGCAGCTCCGGAAGCCTTTTTCGGCCTGCTGCAGGGACGTAATTTCGGCAAGCTGGTGGTGCGCCTGGAGCAGGCGCCTGCGGGCTGATTGGTCCGCGGTGTGGAGCCGGTCATTGGCCCGGAAATACTGCTTGCTGGGCGGCTGGCTACCAGAACCGAAGGCGGTGGAGGGGCGTTGCGTCAGCACGATTTTCAGCGGAGTGAATTTCGTGATCCGCACATCACCTGCATAGCGCTAGCGTGTGAGTACGGGGCGGCATGGGGCCGCCTCGATCAGACGACGGGCAGCAACCATGGCTGAGAAAGACACAGACGACAAAGCGGGCGTGCAGGAAACGCGCCAGGACCAGAAGCAGGACGACGTCGCCAAGCAGCGTCAGGGTCAGCAGGACCAGAAGGTGCGCGACGCGCATTCGAAGAAGCCCGAGCGCAAGGATGGCAGCGACGAGCCGGCATGACGGCCTCACGCGTGTTTCGATGATGGGGCAGTGCCGGCCGCTGGCCGGCAGACGCGTCAGTATCGCTGCCCGTCAATGCGCGTCATCGAGCGTCTTCAGTGTGGTATCGGCAAGTCCACGGCCCGCAGCGAGCAGGCCTTCCACCAGATGTGGTGCGAGCATCTTTTCACCGTCCGTATCCGGCTCGTCGAGATGCGCGGCCTGCAGGATTTCCAGGATGGCGCTCAGGCTCTGGAGGGTATGACGGAACACGATCGACGTCTGTCGGCAGTGCAGGCAACCCGCGTCGTGCGGCGCCGCCGTGTTCCCGTCGTGTTCGTGCCTGCGGACGAGGCGGAGGTGTACAGGCGACTGCCGGGCATCTTCCCGGCGTTGTTCCTGCAACAGGATTTCCAGCTTCTGTAGAAACGAAGCGGGCAGGTCGCACACCTGTTCGCCGATGAAGGCGTACAGGCGTTTTCCGCTCAGAGTGTCGTGCTGCATCGGTAACCTCGCAGGGCAGGGGGCCACCTGCGCCAGGGCGCAAGGTGGCGGGCGATGCGGGTTGGCATACCGGGAGATTGTTTCCAAAAAAGCCGGCGGATCGAGGTGACCCCCGCGCAGCGCCCGCCATGGAACCGGCAGGACAATGCATTCTCCGCCGTGCCCAAGTGGGCAGAACAGAGTTCGCTGGAAACAATCTACTCAGGATGCCAATCCCGGCCGGTGCTCTTCGGCACCTGGCCCAAGCATCCTGCCGCCACCGAAGTGCCTGCGTACATGAGGAAATTTGCGAAATGGCGCAACGCCGGCGCAGGAATGACGCCGGGCGTCCGCGTCAAGGCATGCCGTCCGTATCCATGGCGCGCAGTGTACGGAAACATGCGGGCTGCGAAGGGCGGGGTGGCCACCAGCGTCAGTCTCCGCAGTCGTGGGCGCATCCATGGTAGGTCACCAGACAGTGAGCCGACCTCATTTGAACCGGGGCGACAGATTTCCCTTGCGGGTGATGATGCCCGCTTTCTTGGCCACCTTCACCGCTTCCCGAGGTGGCAGCAGATAGGGATTGGTCTCGTTAGGCAGCCGCTTGGCCAGCTTCACTCCCTGGGAGTTGGCCTTGTCGATAACCCTGTTGTAGAGCTGAACTGTCACCTGCCCGACAGAGGGGGCAGTGAGTGCTGATCCGGATGGCGTTCGAGAGGAGGCCTTCTTGGCCTTGAAGGAATCAGCTGGCTTGGCACCCATGTATACGATCCTTGCACGGCATTTGCTTTCGCGCCAGCCGCTGGTCCAGGCAAGCCTCTGCGACAAGCATATGGAGTCGGTCATCGGGCGATCCGCGCATATCCGGCAAATGCCCTTCCGTGTTCAGGTTCCATCAGAAAGATCGATCTTTCCGAACGGCAGGCAGCTCAACCCTGACAGCGTGAGCGGCGCCGAGCCGGCCCTGAACGCTATGGCGCTCGATCATTTTGGCGCACGTGCTCCCATCCACAAAGAGAGTCAGCAGTGCTGAGATCGAGCCTTGACTGGGTCACGTTCGGAGGATGCTCGTCCGCTAGCTCTACATACGTCCTGTCGCTGCACAGATTGCAGGGAAATACGGCAATACAGGCTGAGCTAGGCTGCTTGCTGGAGCGATACAAGACGCCTTCATAGCCAGCCCACTTGAGGAGTAATCCAAATCGTTGGCTCGGTGAAGGCAAGCCAAATTGCGCTGGCCAGGCTCGCCAGTTGACGTCCTGCAGATTGGTCTGGAGGCGCGACGGGGACCGAATCAGCAAATCATCCGGCTTCCCCAGCTTCAGCGACTTTGCAAGCGAGGCGAGCTCGCGTGGCACTGTGAACTTTGCAAGAACCTTAGCAACTGGCTTGAGATTGTCGAGATTTCTAATATCGAACACGCGCTCAATATGGCCGTTTATTCGCACGGATGCATCGCTGCGCCGGAGGCTCATCTCGGCGGGCGTTAGCCCCGCAGCCTGCATCTTATCCGAGGCCATTTGATAGCACTCTCTGAAAGCAGTCTCATGGGAGTCCCCTATGTAGAGGGCAGGAAAAACTGCCGCCGCTCCTGACTCGTCGCAGTCATTCCCTATACTGAACCTCCCGCCGACAGAGCGCACGCTCCCTGCCGCAGAGAGCGGGTCGTGGGAATAGCGATATTGCACCATGCGCACCCAATTGGCGAAATCGAACGGAGGCGCCGGACGTGAGTTCAGAGCGTCGACAAGTTGATCTCGCCTGCGGACTCTTTCTGGCTCTAGACCGTGGTAGAGCTCATCGTGAAGAGCGTCTAATTCACGCGATCGCTTCTTCCATACCTCCAGGTCAGATTCGCTGAATCTATCGAGGACGTGGATGTTTGCGGGAAAGTCGTTGGGGATGCCGTGTAGAGGAACGGGCTGTTGAGGCCTCCGTGGCATGCGCTACCTGACCTGATCCTCTTGGATGGCAGTAACGATAAATCGGCGCAAACGGTCATGTCTACCTAGGCGGACCATATCCCTGGGGGCGATGTCACCGAGAAGGGGGTTCTTTGTTCGAAACCAAAGAGCGGTCTTGGCTGCATCCCCTTCAAAGATGTCTGCGACCATATTCGCGATTGCCCCGATTTCCTCCAAGCGCTCCCGAACAGCCTTGGGAGCGTTTTCATCCCAACGGACCGAGGCAGACGAAACCGACGCAATTTTGGAGACTGCGTTTCGGTCTAGGTGCATGAACTCGGCAACCTTTTTGGGCTCGAAATAGTTGCCTTTGCCGAACTGCAAAGAGTCCCTCTGGGGGACGCTAAGGAAGAGCGGGGCGGTTTGCATTGGGTGGCCAGACGGGCAAGGTGAGGGCGAGTATTGCATACCTTTTTGTGGGATGCACCATTTGGCGCCCAAATTCCAACCAACTTCTGTTCATCATTAATTTCTTATAAAACAACGGCATAAAAGAAAAGGTGCCTGCGGATTAGCCTGGCAGGGGGTGTCGGCTGCCGGGGCCGGGGTGTGACTCCAGTCGCAGGCTTTGCGACCGTCAAACATAGACTGTTCCCCCTGCTTCCCTCGACCGGCTACCAGGGCCCCCGTACCGCCCCTATTCCGTTCAGGTGGGTGCAGATGGGTGAGCGCTGGGCGCTGTGGTGGAACGGGTGTGAGGTGGCCAGCGTTACCCCGACTCGCGACGATAGCTTCAGCCTCCATCTGAACGCTCTGAAGATGTGGTAGACCAGAAGCGCCGGTTGGCAGCATCCGACAAGGCAAGCGCTTCGCCGAGCGTTGGTGCGCCATCAGCCTCCATGCCGGCGTCGGCTGCGTCGGTCTCCTTCTTCTGCTGATTCGGATCTACGCCTTGGGCGAGCAGCCGCCTCGCGTCTTCGCGACGGTTCTTGGACAACTGCAGGGCACCTCGAGGTAGCCCCCAGCGCCAAGCGCTTCTCTTTCCCGTCGAACCGATACTTCATCCGCCACCAACGGCTGCCGGCAGGGAGATCTCTAGATGGAGCCCATGGTCGTCGAACAGCTTCTGGGTGTTTCCAATCGGTTTGGCGTGCCGAATTGCGAGGTCGGAGAGTGGAGGCCTCGATGTTGGGGAACTAGGCGGATGCCCCAAAATGCCCCACCGTCTCACAAGCTGGAACGGATCGGACCGGTCTGCATCGCACAACGAAAAAGGCCGGAAGCCCCGTAATTTCAGGAGTTCCGGCCTTCTGGGTGCGTTCGTTGACGCACTGAATATGGTGGAGCCAGGGAGGATCGAACTCCCGACCTCGTCATTGCGAACGACGCGCTCTCCCAGCTGAGCTATGGCCCCACGGCAGGCGCGCAGTGTAGCGGACGAAGACAGCGTTGCCAAGGGTTCAGGGCGCACCCAAGCCCATACAGGCCGGGGGTGCGATGGACCTGAACGGAAGCCTCCGACACCTCTAAAGCGGACCAGAATGGTGTCGATAAAAGTGTGACGTCCATCGCAATCACCCTTCCAGAGTTCGTTCCGATGATCCGCATCGCCGATACCCGTTCCCTCTCCATTTCCGCCCGGCTGGCCTGGCTGTTGGCTGCCATTGCCGCCACGGCCTTCGTGCTGCTGGCACTTCTCATCTATCGGCAGACAGCCAACAGCTACCAGAAACGCGTTGAGGCCAACCTGGCCACAACGACCGACCTGATGCGCGACTCGGTGGCCCTGTATGACCGCAGCCTGGCCGAAAGTACCCGCGACATGGCGCGTCTGTTCGAGGCGTTGATACCTGCCGGTGAGCCGGCGCTGGATCCCGTGCGACGCCTGCAGGTGAACGGGAACAGCGTGCCGCAACTGCTGCTGGACGGTCGTCCGTTCGCTATGGAAGACGCGGCGGTGGATCGGTTCGCGACGGCTACCGGCGGCGTGGCGACGGTGTTCGTCCGCGACGGCGAGGACTTCATCCGCGTGGCCACTTCGCTGCGCGATGAGGCGGGCGAACGCGTGCTCGGTACCCGGCTGGATCACCAGCATCCCGCCTATGCGCGCGTCATGGCCGGGCAAGGCTACACCGGGGCCGCGCGACTGTTCGGCAAGGACTACATGACCGCCTACACACCCTTGAAGAGTGCGGACGGAGCAACGGTGGGCATCGCGTTCGTCGGCCAGGACCAGGTTGACGGCCTGGCTGCGCTGAAGGCGAGCCTGCGCGAATCCACACTGGGGCGCGAGGGCTACTTCATGGCGGTGGACACCCGCCCTGGGGCGGACTTCGGCAGGGTCGTCGCCTCCGCGGCCGGAGAAGGCTCGCTGCTGGGAGAGCGGGTGGCGGCCGAAGACAGGGATGCACTGCAGGCCTTGCTGGAAGGCCGGGTACACGCCAGCCGTCTGCACCTGCGTACGGCCGATGGCGCACGTTCGCGCGAATATTTCGTCGCCGCGCAGCCGTATGCCGGCTGGCAGTGGCTGGTGCTGGGGGCAGAGCCGGTGTCGGTGCTGCAGGACGTGCTGTGGCGCTTGTTGATGGAAGTCGCGCTGGGTTGTGCGCTGGCGCTGCTGGTGATCATCGCGGCGACCATGCTGGCGATGCGCCGCTGGCTGGCGATGCCGCTGCGCGAAGCGGCCCAGGTGGCACTGGACGTAGCCGCAGGCAGGCTTGACCGGGTCATTCCCCAGCGTCGGCTCGATGAAGTGGGGCAGCTGCTGGCGTCGATGCGGCAGATGCAGTCGACGCTGCGCGGGTTCGCCGCAGCGCAGGATGACATGGCGGCTCGGCATGTTGAGGGCACCCTCAGCCACCGCATCGATGCGTCCGCGTTCGAAGGGGCGTTCCGCGGCATCGCCGAGGGGACCAATGCGCTGGTGGATGCGCATATCCAGACCAAGCTGGACATGGTCGCGCACGTGCAGGCCTATGCTGCCGGCGATCTTTCGCGTGCTATGGAACCGCTGCCCGGTGAGAAGGCGGCGGTCAGCGATGCGGTCAACGGCGTACGCACACGCCTGCGTGCGATCAACGAGGAGATAAAGCGGCTGGTGGCCGCGGCGGCTGCGGGCGATTTCAGCGCGCGTGGCGATGCCATGGCCTTCGACAATGATTTCAGGGTGATGATCGAGGGACTGAACCGGCTGATGACCACCGCCGACCATAACCTGGCGGCACTGTCGGACCTGTTGCGCAACCTCGCGCGCGGTGACCTGCGCAGCCGCATCGAAGGCGATTACCAGGGTGTGTTCGCCGAGATGCGCGACGATGCGAACGCCACGGTCGACAGCCTGGACGGCATCATCGCGGGCATCCAGCAGGCGTCGGGCGCTGTTGCGGCCGCGGCGGCGGAAATAGCCGCGGCGAGCGAGGACCTTTCGCGGCGCACCGAACAGCAGGCAGCCAACCTGGAGGAGTCCGCGGCGTCGATGGAAGAGATGACCGCAGCGGTCCGCCAGAGCGCCGAGCATGCGCAGCGGGCTGACAGCCTTGCGCTGCACGCATCGGCAGTGGCGACGCGCGGCGGCGAGGCCGTGGGCCAGGTGGAACGCACCATGGCCGACATCGAGTCATCGTCCAGGCGGATCGCCGACATTACGGCGACCATCGACGGTATCGCATTCCAGACCAATATCCTTGCGCTCAACGCGGCGGTGGAAGCAGCGCGCGCGGGCGAACAGGGTCGTGGTTTCGCGGTGGTTGCCAGCGAGGTCCGTTCGCTGGCACAGCGCTCGGCAGATGCGGCGCGCGAGATCAGGACACTGATCGACGCCTCCGTGGTGCAGGTGGGCGAGGGTAGCCTGCTGGCCGGACAGGCGGGGCAGACCCTGCATGATGTCGTGGCTGCGGTGACCGAACTGGGGACGGCGATCAGCGCGATCGCACTGTCCTCCCGCGAGCAGGCGGCGGGCATCGAACAGGTGAACCAGGGCATCGTGCAGATGGATGGGGTGACACAGCAGAATGCGGCGCTGGTGGAAGAAAACACCGCCTCGGCCCATTCCATGGCCGGGCAGGCGCAGGCGCTGCGCCAGGCCACGGCGCGTTTCGTGCTGGCGCGCGCGGCGACGCCGGCGTAGCACATACGGTCCGGAAAGGCTGCCGGCTGGCATCCGGCAGCGCCAGCCCGCAGCCATCACTGGTCCGGGCTGCGCCGCTGGGTCGCTACGGCAACAGCGGCTGCAGCCGCGGTTCCAGCAACTGTTGCCGCCAGCCGGCGAGCGGTGCCGGCCATTGCCGGCTTTCCAGGTAGCTTTCCAGGTGCTTGCGTGAGGCAAGCACGCCGTCGGCCAGTCCGAGTTCACGGCTGCACTGCGCCACGGCGTCCTGCAGCTTCTTCAACGCCTGCTTGTTGGCATCGGTGGCGGGCAGCACCTGGGGTGCATCGCCTTCGTCGGCCAACGGCGTGGTCAGCGCCTTCCACACCGCGCCGGCCAGTTTGCGTGGCGCCTTGGGAAACTGCTCGAACAGCGTGCCAAGGGCCGCTTCATCGGCTGGCGGCGTGCGTGCCAGGGTGGCGGCCAGTTCGTTGTCCAGGATCCAGCTGCGCGGACGGTCGCTGGCCCGTGCCTGTGCATCGCGCCAGCGCAGCAGGCGCAACAGCCGTACCTGCGCTGCCGTATCCAGGAACTGTGCCGAACGCATGCCCAGGTGCGGCCAGCGATCCTCGTCGTTGGCCACGCTGGCCAGCAGGCGCTCGCCATCGTCGTGCAGCCATTGCAGGCGCTCCTGTTCCTGCAGTTTCGCGCTGATGGCATCGTGCAGGGCGAACAGATGTTCCACGTCGTCGGCCGCGTACTGCAGCTGCGCTTCGGACAGTGGCCGGCGCATCCAGTCCGAACGTGTTTCGCCCTTGGCCAGGGCCACGCCGGTGATTTCCTGTACCAGCTTCTGGTAGCCCATGCCGCTGCCGATGCCGGCCAGCGAGGCGCCGATCTGGGTATCGAACAGCGGACGGGGCAGCGTGCCGCAGGTGTGCTTGAAGGCAACCAGGTCTTCGCTGGCGCTGTGCATCACCTTGGTGATGGAGGTGTCGGCCAGCCAGGGGGGCAGTGCCTCGGCCATGCCCGGCGCCAGCGGATCGATCAGCAGGATTTCCGTGCCGACTGCCATCTGCACCAGCGCCAGCTGGGGCCAGAAGGTCCGCTCACGGATGAACTCGGTGTCCAAGCCGATGCGGGTGGGACGCAGCTTAAGGCGCGCCTGCAGTTCTGTGGGGGTGTTGATCCAGGTTGCCACGGGGCGTTCGACTTCTCGCGTTTGCTCAGGCAGGGGAGAATAGCCTAACGTCGGCCCGCACCCCCGGCCTGAAGGAGATGGTTTTGCGTTTGCAGCGCCTGTATCTGCTGTTGCCCGCCATTTGCATGCTGGGGGCGGCTGGCTGCGGTGCGCCGCCGGAGCCGCCCGCGCGGGCCGCTGCGGGCCCGGCGCC
Organism: Pseudomonadota bacterium; assembly: GCA_023430045.1. Classification (GTDB taxonomy): domain Bacteria; phylum Pseudomonadota; class Gammaproteobacteria; order Xanthomonadales; family Xanthomonadaceae; genus Stenotrophomonas. The sequence goes on from JAEZCF010000076.1 coordinate 21,924, forward strand.
GGCG
>JAEZCF010000084.1 GCA_023430045.1 Pseudomonadota bacterium
GGAATCAAGGGAGTGACGACCAACGGTCGTCACCCACCGGGATGGGTCCCACCCGCCGGGATCAGCCCCACCCACCGGGATCGGTACCCACACCGCGATGGGCCGTCACCCACCATGCCCCCTCGCCAGCATCAACCGATGGTTTCGAGGCCACCCATGTACGGACGCAGCACCTCCGGCACCGTGATCGAGCCGTCGGCGTTCTGGTAGTTCTCCATCACGGCGATCATCGCCCGGCCCACGGCAACGCCGGAGCCGTTGAGCGTATGCAGCAGCTCGGGCTTGCCGGTGGCGGGGTTGCGCCAGCGCGCCTGCATGCGGCGCGCCTGGAAATCCCCGGTGTTGGAACACGAGGAAATCTCGCGGTAGGTGTCCTGCGAAGGCAGCCACACTTCCAGGTCATAGGTCTTCACCGCGGAAAAGCCCATGTCGCCCGTGCACAGCAGCACCTTGCGGTACGGCAGGCCGAGCTTTTCCAGCACCACCTCGGCGCAGCGCGTCATGCGCTGGTGCTCGGCATCGCTGTCTTCGGCGCGGCATGCGGTCACCAGTTCCACCTTTTCGAACTGGTGCTGGCGGATCATGCCGCGCACATCGCGGCCGCCGCTGCCCGCTTCGGCGCGGAAACACATCGAATGCGCGGTCATGCGCAGCGGCAGGTTCTCCGCATCAATGATCTCCTCGCGCACGATGTTGGTCAGCGGCACTTCGGAGGTGGGAATCAGGTAACGCGGCGATTCGCCCACGGCCGTTCTGAACAGGTCGTCCTCGAACTTCGGCAGCTGGCCGGTGCCGCGCAGCGATTCGGGATTCACCAGCAGCGGTACGTTGGTTTCCTCATAGCCGTGTTCGCCTACGTGCAGGTCCAGCATGAACTGCGCCAGCGCGCGGTGCAGGCGTGCGATGGGGCCACGCAGCACGGTGAAGCGCGAGCCGGACAGCTTGGCGGCGGTTTCCGCATCCAGCCAGCCGTTGCGCGCACCAAGTTCCACGTGGTCCAGCACCTTGAAATCGAACTGGCGCGGCGTGCCCCAGCGCGACTGTTCGACGTTGTCGTTCTCGTCGGCACCGGCGGGCACGTCGTCGGACGGCAGGTTGGGAATCTCCAGCGCGATCGTTTCGATCTTCTCGCGGAGCGCATCCAGCGCGACCTCCGATGCCTTCAGCTCATCGGCGAACGCGGCCACTTCGGCCATGATCGCCGACACATCCTCGCCCTTCGCCTTGGCCTGGCCGATGGCCTTTGAACGGCTGTTGCGCAGGCTCTGCAGTTCCTGGGTGCGCACCTGGATGCGCTTGCGGTCCGCTTCCAGCGACTCCAGCGCGGACACGTCGAGCGCGTAACCACGACTGGCACGCAGGCGCTCGGCAAGGTCGGCAGGCTGTTGGCGAAGCAGGGCAGGATCGAGCATGGCTGGGGGTCGGTTGTCGAAACAGGACCCGGATTATCGCCTGTTATGCGGATTTCTGCCGCCGGTTCATCGCCGCTGTGACAGAATCCGGGTGATCCCGCCCTGGTCCGAGCCATGCCCGCTACCCGTTCTTCGTCCGGCAAGTCGTTCACCCTGGAGATTCCGCGCAACGCCCTGAAAATCGCCGGTATCGCGTTCTGCGGCGGGCTGTTGTTGTTCGTGGTGGTGTGGCTTTCCAGCCGCGACAAGAGCTTTTACCAGGCCGATCCGGCCATGAAGACGCCCCAGCAGGCCGCTGAAGTGGAACCACTGCCGGAGCCCCTGGCCGCCGCCGCAGGTTCCAGCGACATGCCCGAAGCACGCCCTGTCCCGCCGGAAGAGGCGCCGAAACTGGTGGAGGCCACACCGCCGCCGCCTACGGTGGATACCACCGCGCCGCCACCCACAGACCTGCCTGCTGCAGCCAGCGCCGGGGCGTCTGATCGGCCGATGCCGATTCCCGGCCAGTCGCCGGCGCCGTCCTATCCGCCGGGTGCGCTGCGTCGCGGCGAATCCGGTTCGGTGGTGCTGCGCGTGGACGTGGATGCGAACGGGCTGCCGGCAGCGGTGACGCTGATACAGCGCAGCGGTTCGCGGGACCTGGACCGTGCGGCCAGCGAAGCGGTACGGCGCTGGCGTTTCACCCCTGCGATGAGCAATGGCCAGCCCGTAGCGGGCAGCATCGAAGTGCCGTTTGATTTCACTCCGGGACGCTGATTCCTGCACGCCGTTCCAGCGCCGCATTGACGTCGGCGTGTTTCTGCTGAATGCCTCCGATACTGCAACCTGAACTCCATACGCCGCATTGACGCGACGCTGACACCGGTGTGGCCGGCGTGGGGCAACACTCGGTCCGTCGTCGGAAACGACATTCAGGAGTCAGAACATGAGCGCTACGCGAGCACCGGATATGCCGAACTCTCCCCAGCAACAGGCCGACAGCGACCTGGTGCAGGAACGTCGCCGCCCTTCCCCGCTGTTGTGGGTAGCGCTGATCGTGGCGATGTTTGCCGCTGCGCTGATGTGGCTGCGCTGGTCGAACCAGGAGGTTGCTCCCGCGCCTATCGGCGAACGCATGCTGCCGACCACCGGCGCACCCGTTGCGACCACACCGGCGCCGGCGACGCGCCAGGCTGCACCGGCCACTCCGGCCCGTGAGCGTGCCACGCCGGCGGTGCGCACCCGCGAGGCGCGTCCGCTGACCAGCAACGTCAAGCCGGTCTACCCGCGCACGGCGTTGCGCAATGGCGTACAGGGCAGCGTGGTGGCCCGCCTGCAGGTGACCCCGGATGGCAGCGTGAGCGATGCGAGCATCGTTTCGCGCAGCGGTCAGCGCGACCGCGACCTGGATCGCGCGGTACTGACCACCGTACGCGGCTGGAAGTTCGAGCCGGCCCTGAAGGATGGTCGCGCGGTGGCCAGCGTGGTAAACGTGCCGGTGGATTTCCGCACCGAGCAGTAACGGGTAACGCCAACATGCGGGGCGCTGCCCCGCTGTTGCGCTCGTAGAGCGGGGCTCTGCCCCGCTGCGCGGTCATACATCAGCCGGGCAGAGCCCGGCTCTACGTAACCTGTACAGCCGGGCAGCGCCCGGCTCTACGTGAACCTGCCCAGCCGGGCAGAGCCCGGCTCTACGTGAACCTGTCCGGCCGGGCAGAGCCCGGCTCTACGTGAGATCGAAACCTGCGCTGCGGGCCAGCTCATCGAAACCCGGAAACGACGTCGCCACATTGGCAACGTCATTGATCCGCACTTCCCCATTACTCAACTGCGCGGCAATCGCGAACGCCATCGCGATGCGATGATCGCCATGGCTTTCGATGGTGCCGCTGCCCAGCGTCATGCCGCCATGGATCGTGGCGCCATCTTCGGTCTCGTCCACCTGCACACCCAGTGAGCGCAGCCCGGTGGCCATCGCCGCCAGGCGATCAGACTCCTTCACTCGCAGTTCGGCCGCGCCGGTAACCACGGTATTTCCCTCGGCAGCCGCTGCCGCGACGAACAACGCGGGAAACTCGTCGATCATGTCCGGTACGAGTGCTTCCGGAATGCGGGCGCCCTTCAGCGACGCGTAGTTGACCACCAGGTCCGCCACCGCTTCCCCGCCCTGCACGGCCGGATTCTCCTCGCTGATGTCTGCACCCATCAGCCGCAATGCATGCAGCAGGCCGGTGCGGCGCGGATTGAGGCCCACTTGGCGCAGGCGCAACCGGGAGCCGGGAACAACGCTGGCCGCCACCAGGAAAAAGGCGGCGGAAGAGAAATCGGCCGGCACCCTGATGTCCGTCGCGCGCAAGCGCTGGCCGCCACACAGGCGCGCCTTGCCCGGCGAATACTCGATATCCACGCCGAATGCGGCAAGCATGCGCTCGGTGTAATCGCGCGTGGGATGCGGCTCGGCCACCGATGTTTCGCCCTGTGCATACAGGCCGGCCAGCAGCACGGCGGACTTGACCTGCGCACTGGCCACCGGCGATGCGAAATCGATGCCACGCAGCGGCTGACCGCCATGCACGCGCAGTGGCGGGGTGCCGTCGTCGCGAGTATCGATGCGCGCGCCCATCTGCGCCAGCGGCCCGGTGACCCGCCGCATGGGGCGGCGCGAAAGCGACTCGTCGCCCACCAGCACGCTGTCGAAACGCTGCCCGGCCAGCACCCCGGCGATCAGCCGCATGCCGGTGCCGGCGTTGCCGCAGTCCAGTTCGCCATCCGGCGCGCGCAGGCCATCCACACCCACGCCATGTACCACGCGCCGCGACGGCGAGGGTGTTTCCACGCGCGCGCCCAGCTGGCTGAAGATGCGTGCCGTGGCGCGGGTATCTTCGCCTTCCAGAAAGCCTTCGATGGTCGAGGTGCCATCGGCCAGCGCGGCGAACATCACCGCACGGTGGGAAATGGACTTGTCGCCGGGGATGACCAGGCTGCCCTGCAGGGGCTGCCCGCGACGGGCGATCCAGTGTTGCGCGTTGCTCATCGTCTGCTGTTTCCTTCAACGCCGCCAGGCGACGGCGGAACACGGAGCGGGGGCACGCATGGGCACCCCACGGGGGCGGTCGGTCAGGGCACGGCGACCGGGTACGAGCCGAGCACCTTGATCTGTGCCGCGTGCGCTTCCAGTTCGGCAAGCGCGGCCTGCATCGGCACATCGTCGATATGGCCGGCCAGGTCGATGAAGAAGCCGTATTCCCACTTGCCGTGATGCGAAGGCCGCGATTCGATGCGGTTCATGCTGATGCCATGCCGCGCGAACGGGCTGAGCACATCGAACAGGGCGCCCGGCTTGTCATGGATGAACACCAGCACCGAGGTGCGGTCATGGCCGGAGGTCGGGAACAGGCTGCGGCCGATCACCAGGAAGCGCGTGGTGTTGTCGGCATCGTTCTGGATCGGCCGGGTTACGACCTTCTTCAGGCCATACACCTGGCCGGCGCTCTCGCCACCGATCGCCGCGGCATCATCGGCATTGCGCGCGCGGCGCGCGCCTTCGGCATTGCTGGAAACCGGGATCTTCTCGGCCTTGGGCAGGTTCGCGCGCAGCCACGCAGAGGTCTGCATGAACGACTGCGGATGCGCGTATACGCGCTCGATGTCATCCAGCCGGCCACTGCGCGACATCAGGAACTGCTGCACGCGCAGCTCCGCTTCACCGCAGATCTTCAGGTTGGATGTCAGGAACATGTCCAGGGTGATCTGGATGGTGCCCTGCCCCGAATTCTCCACCGGCACCACGCCGAAATCGGCGTTGCCCGCTTCCACTTCCTGGAACACTTCCTCGATGCTGGCCATCGGCAGGCCCAGCGCGGAACGCCCGAAATGCTTGAGCACCGCCTGCTGGCTGAAGGTGCCTTCCGGGCCCAGGTAGCCGATCTTCAGGGGTTCCTGCTGGGCAAGGCAGGCCGACATGATCTCGCGATACACGTGCACCAGCACTTCATCGCTGAGCGGGCCTTCATTGCGGTCCACCACCATGCGCAGCACCTGCGCCTCGCGCTCGGGACGGTAATAGTCCACGGCGGCGGCGAGCTTGCCCTTGGCCTTGCCGACCTTGTGGGCGAAACGCGCGCGTTCGGCGATGAGCGACTGGATGTCGCGGTCGATCTGGTCGATCTTGGCGCGGACATCGGCCAGCACGGGCGGCGCGCTGGCGGCGATGTCGGCGGCTTTCGGCGGAGTCTTGGCCTTGGCCGGCGCGGCCTTCTTGCTGGCCGGCTTGGCAGGTTTGCGTGCCATCGGGGTTCCTTGGTGCAGGGCGCGCGACAGGCACGCGCCGGAAAATCGAGCCGTGGGAATTCAGCCGTGACGCTGCTGGAAATCAGCCATGAAGGCAACCAGCGCCTCCGCGCCGGCGACCGGCATCGCGTTGTAGAGCGAGGCGCGGATGCCACCGACGGCCTTGTGGCCTTTCAGCGCCAGCAGTCCTGCTGCCTTGGCTTCGGCGACAAATCGCGCATCCATTTCGGCATCGGGAAGGAAGAACGGAATATTCATCCGCGAGCGCGCCGATGCGGCCACTTCGTTGCGGTAGAAGCCGCCGGATGCGTCGATGGCCGCGTAGACCAGGGCGGCCTTGGCGGCATTGCGGCGGGCGAATTCCACCACCCCGCCTTCGGCAAGCATCCACTTGAACACCAGCCCGGCCAGGTACCAGTTCCAGGTGGGCGGCGTGTTGAGCATGGAATCGCGCGCGGCGTGCGAACGGTAGTCGAAGATGTCCGCACGCGACTGGCCACTGCGTTCCAGCAGGTCGCGGCGCACGATCACCACCGCAATGCCGACCGGCCCGAGGTTCTTCTGCGCACCGGCGTAGATCACCCCGAAGCGGCGCACATCCAGCGGTTCGCTGGCAATGGACGAACTGAAATCAGCGACCAGCGGAACATCGCCGGTATCTGGAATATCGCGGTATTCCACGCCATGGATGGTTTCGTTGGCGGTGATGTGCACATACGCCGCGTCGCCTGACAGCTGCCAGGCATCGCGCGGGGGGATGTCACGGAATGCATTCTCTTCGCTGCTGGCGGCGATGTTCACCGACACATACGGCGAGGCCTGCTTGACGGCGGTCCTGCCCCAGTGCCCTGTCAGCACATAGTCGGCACGCTGTCCGGCGCTGGCGAAATTCAGCGGAACCAGGGCCTGCTGCGTGGTGGCGCCGCCGGGCAGGAACAGCACGGCATAGTCATCAGGAATGTCCAGCAGGCGGCGCAGGTCGGCTTCCGCTTCGCTGGCAACGGCCATGAATTCCGGGCCGCGATGGCTCATCTCGACGATGGAGGCACCGGCACCGTGCCAGTCCAGCATTTCTTCCTGCGCCTGGCGCAGGACCGCTTCCGGCAACATCGCAGGGCCGGCACTGAAGTTGAACGCGCGCGTCATGTCACACCTGTGGGGCAAGACCCCTAGTATGCCGCAGTGCAACGCGCGTGGACCGCTGGATTACCGGGAAATTTGGTTGCATCGGTATCCATCGGGGCGGTCGGCCAGGCCGGCGCCGCCCCACGCATCAGCGGGCGCCGAACAGCAGCAGCAGGCTGAGCACACCGGCCAGCAGCAGTGCACTGACCAGCAGCCACGGCCAGCGGCGCACGCGCCGGGGCGATGTTTCGGCGGGCGCATCCTCGGCCTCGCTGGCCACATATTCCTCGGCAGGCAACGGGCGCACGCGGGGGTCGTTCGGCAGTTCCAGCACGAAACGATGCTGGCCGTCGAACACCACCTGGTCGCCGGCCTGCAGCCAGCAATGGCGCACGGCCACCCCGTTCACCCGGCTGCCGTCGCCATTGCCGAGGTCGCGCAGCAGCACGCGTTCGCCGTGGCATTCAATGCGCGCATGCTGCTCGGCGAATGCCGGCTCGTCGATCCCGATATCCGCCTCGGCACTGCGCCCGACCAGACGCGGACGGTCCAGCGTGAAGCTGCGGCCATGGTGGCGCCCACCCAGTCCACGCAGCAACCGGGGTTCTTCCGGCTGCTGCACGGACTGTACCGCTGGCGGTGTCGCCGGTGCGTCCACCGCGCCCTGGATGAGCATTTCCACGCCATCCACGTACAGGCCATCGCCGGCCCGCAGCAGCGCCATGCGCCGCACCGGCCGACCGTTTACGTGCACGCCGCGCACCCCCGTGGCCACCTGCAGCCACAGGCCGCGATCATCCAGGCACAGCTGGGCCAGCAGCAGGCTGCCCTGGCTGCCTTTGCTGGCATCGAGCATGCGGATGCTGCCGTTGGCCTGGCGTACGATGCGTTGCACCCCTGGTGCCAGGGGCTGGTCGGGCTGTGCGTGTTGGCTGAAATGGACGAGCAGGTTGTGCATGCGCCGCAGCCTAGCAGGTGGCCGACGATCGCAGAAGAACCGTCGTTGTTGGCGTTTGCCGCCGCGATGCGCACAATGCTCGCCCACCGTTGTTTTTCCGCACGCAAGGAACCCGCATGTCCAGCATCGATGTCCGCCACGCCCACGCCCTGCCCGCCCCGCAAGCGCGCCAGGCCATTGAAGAAGTTGCGGCCAAGCTGGCCGAGCGCTTCGGACTGCAGTCGAACTGGCGCGGCGACGTGCTGGATTTTTCCGGCAGCGGCGTGGACGGCGCGATCGAGATGCAGCCCGGCACGGTACGCGTCACCGCAACGCTGGGTTTCCTGCTCTCGGCGATGAAGGGCATGGTGGAGGGCGAGATCCAGCGCGTGCTCAAGGAAAAGCTTGGCTGAACCGGGTAGCGAGGCGGCGCGACCGTCACGCCATCCGAGCACCGGCGCCGGTAATCTGCCCGGGTATCCGCCCAAGCAGGAGACCCCCATGAACCCTTACGACGAGCAGGACCCCCGCAGCGAAGGGCAGGACAAGGCGTCCTTCCAGGACCAGGCCGAGCGCTTCTCGCGACGTTTCAGCGATTCGGCCCAGCAGGTATGGCTGGCCGGCCTGGGAGCGCTGGGCCGCGCGCAGGCCGAAGGCAGCCGTTTCTTCGATGGCCTGGTGCGCGAAGGCGAAGCCTACGAGTCCCGCCGCCGCGAAAAGGGTGCCGGTGAAGATCCGGGCTGGCGCGACAGCGTGGAAGAACAGCTCGGCCAGGCCCGTGAAAAGGCCAGCGACACCTGGGAAAAGGTCGAGAAGGCCTTCGAGGATCGCGTACAGGGCGTGCTGAAACGTCTGCATGTTCCCACCGCCGATGACGTGGCCGCGCTGAACAGTCGCATCGATGCGCTGACCACCCGGCTCAACCGTCTGGAGAGCCGTTCGGCCAGCCCGGCCAGTGGCGAACCGACACCCGGAAGCCATCAGTCGCCCAACGGGCCATGAATATGGCCTGCCAGCGCCGCTTTGTTGCAAAGCAGCAATGACTGGGTGACAATCGATTCGACCCGCCAGTACGTCCTGCCGTTTGTTCCCTCCCCTCACGGCTTTGGTACTGGCGGGTTTTTGTTGTCCGGGCCTTGGGCTGGGACGGCGCGAACGCCTGATGCGCCCTTACACTGTCGCCCCTCTTTCGCGCTTACCTGAATGTTCTCCTGGATCACGGCCCTACTGTCGGCCCTCGCCTGTTTCCTGATCGCCTCTGCCTGGCTGTGGGTGGTGAAACGACGCCGGAAGGAAATGTCGCTGGGCCTGCAGGCACTGGCCGGCATGCACTGGCGGGATTTCTCCGAACTGGTCAAGCGCGCGCTGTGTGAGCGACGACAGCTGCATGAACTGCGCCGCGATGTGCAGGACACGCTGGAACCACGCAGCGACTTCCTGCTCGGCGGCAGCGACGGCCACTGGCTGGTGTCCTGCAAGCACGGCCTCGCCTATCGCATCGGCACGGCGGCGGTGAATGAGCTGGGGGCGGCCGCCCGACTGTCCGGCGCGCGTGGCGGCATCCTGATCACCGAGGGACGCGTGGATGGTGAAGGCCTCTCCGTGGCCGACAAGCAGGCGGTGGAAGTGCTGGACGGAAAGCGTTTGTGGCCGCTGCTGTCGCCTTACCTGCCCGGCGACATCGAATCCGGCGTGCGCGCCTCGGCACGACATGAAGCGTTGCGGCGTACCGCCATCGCCGGCCTGGCATCGTGCACGGTAGGACTGCTGGTGGGCCTTGGCCTGCAGGCCGCGCACGTGCCTTCGCCGTTCGATGGGACCCGCCCGGCGGCGGTGGCGTCGATGCCGGTCGTGCAAGGCGGCGACAAGACCCCGGATGCAGGCAGCAGCGCGCTGCTGGACGAAGCAGTTGCCCGTGCACCTGAAGCGCAGAACGAAGCGCCCATGCAGGAGCGGCTCGACCCGGATGAGGACACGCTGCGGAGCTACCAGCAGGAGCTTTCGCGTGCGCTGGGACGCATCGAAGGCGTGTCCAGTGCGGTCTGGCAGACCCGACAGACGCTGGTGGTGAGCCGCACCGCCGATATCGATGCGGTGTGGCCGCGGATCTGCACCGAAGTAATGCGCCATCCAGCGCTGCGCAACGTGCGCGTGCAGCTCGATGCGCGCCCCGGTGTGCAGGAACCCGTGCGCTGGCGGCAGTGCGCCACGTTGTGATTTGCCGGATGGCCGCAGGCCTCGTAGAGCGGGGCTCTGCCCCGCTGCGCGTGCACCTTTTCAGCCGGGAAGAGCCCGGCTCTACGTGACCTGCTCAGCCGGGCAGAGCCCGGCTCTACCGGGGACTGCCCGGCGCGAAGCGTGCCACCAGGTCCCAGGCATCGCCCAGGAATATCTGCCGCACGCGCGTGATGGCCTGCTCGCCGCGCCAGGTGTGACGTTCGATCACCAGGCATGCGGTGCCGGGCCTGACGTCCAGCTGGTTCGCCGTTGCCGCGTCCGCACCCCACGCACTGATGCGGTGCTGCGCGCGTGTCCACGATACGTTCTGCAGCAACCAGCTGCCTGGCGCCGCGACGGCGAAATCCACTTCGAGCACCTCCGGAACGCCCAGCGGACTGATCAACCGGTGTTCCAGTGCCAGCGGACGATCGTCAGCCAGGTGCAGGCACTGCATCGCCAGCAGCTGGCCATCGCCGGCCAGCGCCTGTTCACCGGCATTGTCCGCCTGCGCGCCACGCAGTTCGCGCCGCAACAGGCGGTAGGAGTACGCATGCCCCATCGCGCCGACCTGGCGCGCGATGTCGGGAATCTCCAGTGCGACCAGCTCCAGGTGCGGCGATTGCCGCGCCACGAACGATCCTGCACGCCGGCGGCGTTCGATCATTCCGCTCTCGGCCAGCGCCGTCAGCACCTTGTTCACCGTCATCCGCGAACAGCCGTACTGCTCCATCAGCTCGTGTTCGAACGGGATACGGAAGCCCGGCGCCCATTCGCCGCTGAGGATGCGGCTTTCCAGGTCGTTGCGAATGCGCTGGTTGAGCGTGGCGGACTTGCTGGCCTTCACTGCGGTCTCGGAGGTGACGGGGAACGGATGGAACGGATCAGCCCAGTACGCTGCGCAGCGCCTGGGCGAAACGGGTGGTGATCGCCTCGCGCTGCAGGTGGCGACCGTTGGCAACGCATTGCCGGCCATGGCGCCAGACCGAGCGAAGCGCGCCATTACGTGCGGCGAACAGCCAGCTGTCAAGCAGCGCATCGCCACGCCGGCTCAGCAGCGCCGGATGGCCCGCATCCAGTTCCAGCAGGTCCGCGCTGGCGCCCACCTGCAGGCCGGCCGGCACGCCCAATGCCTGCGCGCCGCCCTGCAGCGCACCGGCAAACAGGAACCGGCCACTGCTGCAGCCGGCGTCGGGAGCCAGCACGTTGCGCCCGCGCAGGGTCAGCCGCTGTCCGTATTCGAGCAGCCGCAGCTCCTCGGCGGCGTCGATGAGTACGTTGGAATCCGAGCCGACACCGAAGCGGCCACCTTCGCGGGCGAACGCCTGCATCGGAAACACGCCATCGCCAAGATTGCCTTCGGTGATCGGGCACAACCCGGCCACCGCGTGGCTGGCCACCAGCCGCGCGCGCTCGTCGGCATCGATATGGGTCGCGTGTACCAGGCACCAGCGCGCATCCACCGCTGCGTTCTCGTACAGCCAGCGCACCGGACGCAGGCCGCTCCACGCCACACAGGCGTCCACTTCGCGCAGCTGTTCGGCGATATGGATGTGCACCGGGCCCTCGTTGAGGGGCAGCAGCGCGCGCAGTTCCTCGCCGGTCACCGCACGCAGGCTGTGCGGCGCGATGCCCAGCACCGCGTCGGGCAGCCCGGCCAACGCCGCCCGCGCGCCCTCCAGCAGCTGCGCGAAACCGTCGACGTCATGGATCAACCTGCGCTGTGCGTCGTTGGGCGGAGCACCACCGAAATCGGCATGCGCGTAGAACACCGGCAGCAGGGTCAGGCCAATGCCGGTCCATGCGGCAGCCGCCGCGATGCGCGCGCTCATTTCCGCACGCTCGGCATACGGCCGGCCATCGGCATCATGGTGCAGGTAATGGAATTCACCGACGCGGGTGAATCCACATTCCAGCATTTCCATGTACGCCTGCGCGGCGATCGCTTCCACCGCATCCGGACGCAGCGCGGCCAGGAAGCGGTACATCAGTTCGCGCCAGCTCCAGAAACTGTCGCCGTCGCCCCCGCCGATTTCGGTCAGCCCGGCCATGCCGCGCTGGAACGCGTGGCTGTGCAGATTGGGCAGGCCCGGCACGAGGATGTCCACGCGGGTGTCACCGGCGCGGGGCGGCTCGCCGACGTCGATGGCACCTATGCGCCCCTCCACCACCTGCAGCCGCACATCGCTTGCCCAGCCTTGCGGCAACAGGGCCTGCGCGGCGTGGAATGCGGTGGGTGCATGTGCATCGGTCATGGCTGGACAACCTGGAAAGGACGCCTATATTGTATAGACATATAAGCACAACCGGTCAGCCGACGCCATGCACTGCGACACGCTCTGGAGCAACGTACACCTGATCACCCTGCAGGGCGATGGCCTGGGCATCGTCCAGGAGGGTGAGCTTGCCGCACGCGACGGCCGCATCGTGCACGTCGGCGCGGCGGGCAGCGCCGGGCACCTGCAGCCGGACCGGCGCATCGACGGCCAGGGCCGCTGGATATCGCCCGGCCTGGTCGATTGCCACACGCACCTGGTGCATGCCGGCAATCGCGCCAACGAGTTCGAACAGCGGCTGCAGGGCGTGAGCTACGCGGACATCGCACGTGCCGGTGGAGGCATCGTATCAACGGTACGCGCCACCCGCGCCGCATCGGCTGGACAGCTGGCGCAGGAAAGCCGCCCGCGCCTGCTGGCCATGCGTGCGGAGGGCATCACCACGCTGGAAATCAAATCCGGTTACGGCCTCACGCTGGAAGACGAACGCAAGCAGCTGCAGGTAGCCCGCACGCTCGGCGAGGAATGCGACGTGCATGTAGTGACCACGTTCCTGGGTGCGCATGCGGTGCCGCCGGGACGCCAGGCGCAGGAATACATCGACGAAGTCTGTACCCGGATGATTCCGGCGATCGCCGCCGAAGGCCTGGCCGAGGCCGTGGACGTGTTCTGCGAGAACATCGCGTTCTCCGCCGCACAGGCCGCGCAGGTCTTCACCGCCGCGCGCGCGCATGGGATGGCCGTCAGGATCCATGCCGAACAGCTGAGCAACCAGCATGGTGCCGCACTGGCAGCCCGGCACGGTGCGCTTTCGGCCGACCACATCGAACACCTGGACCAGGCCGGCGTGGAGGCGATGGCCACCGCCGGCACCACGGCGGTGCTGCTGCCCGGCGCGTTCTACTTCACCCGCGACACCACCCTGCCGCCGATCGATGCACTGCGTGCGGCTGGCGTTCCGATTGCGCTGGCCACCGACTGCAATCCCGGTACCTCGCCGCTGACCAGCCCGCTGCTGGCGATGAACATGGGCGCCACGCTGTTCCGGCTGACCGTGGACGAATGCATCGCCGGCTTCACCCGCAACGCGGCGCGTGCACTCGGACGCGGCGACCGCATCGGCCAGCTTGCGGTGGGCATGGACTGCGACCTGGCCATCTGGGACATCGACGCACCCGCCGACCTGGTCTACCGCATCGGTTTCAATCCGCTGCACGCGCGCGTGATGCGCGGGCAGCCCGCACCCGCCTGATGGAGCGCGCTTCAATGCAGCATGAAACAAGCAACACCCTGGTCCTACGTCCCGCGCAGGTCCCGCTCGCACAGTGGCGGCAGGTGTATCGCGGCGCGGCCGTCGCGCTGGATCCGTCCGCTCTTCCGGCCGTGCGTGCCAGCGCCGCCACGGTGGAGGCCATCGTCGAGCGCGGCGCGCCCGTGTACGGCATCAATACCGGGTTCGGCAAGCTGGCCAGCGTACGCATCGAACGCGAGGACCTGGCCACGCTGCAGCGGAACATCGTGCTTTCGCATGCCGCCGGGGTCGGCGAGCCGATGCCCGTCGCGGTGGTGCGGCTGATGATGGCGCTCAAGCTGGTCAGCCTGGCACAGGGTGCATCCGGCGTGCGCGTGGAAACGCTGCAGCTGCTGGAAGCGATGCTGGCGCAGGACATCGCGCCGGTGATTCCGGCACAGGGTTCGGTCGGGGCCTCGGGGGATCTGGCACCCCTTTCGCACCTGGCCAGTGTGATGCTGGGCGTCGGTGAGGCCTTCGTCGGCGATCAGCGCCTGCCTGCCGCCGACGCGCTCGCGCAGGGCGGATTGCAGCCGCTGCAGCTTGGTGCGAAGGAAGGCCTGGCGCTGCTCAACGGCACCCAGTTTTCCACCGCCTACGCCCTGGCCGGGCTGTTCGAGATCGAAACCGTGTTTCAGGCTGCGCTGGTCACCGGCGCATTGTCGGTGGAGGCGGCGAAGGGCTCGGACACGCCGTTCGATCCGCGCATCCATGCCCTGCGTGGCCAGCGTGGGCAGATCGCCACCGCCGCCGCGCTGCGTTCGCTGATGCAGGGTTCGGCGATCCGCGAATCGCACCGCGACAACGATGTACGCGTGCAGGATCCGTACTGCCTGCGCTGCCAGCCGCAGGTGATGGGCGCGGCGCTGGACATCATGCGCCAGGCGGCCACCACGCTGGAGATCGAGGCCAACGGCGTGTCCGATAATCCGCTGGTGTTCACCGATACCGGCGAAGCCCTGAGCGGTGGCAACTTCCATGCCGAGCCGGTGGCCTTCGCTGCCGACATGCTGGCGATTGCGGTCTGCGAGATCGGCTCGATCAGCGAACGCCGCACCGCGATGCTGGTCGACCCTGCCCTGTCCGGGCTGCCGGCGTTCCTCACCCCGTGCCCTGGACTGAACTCCGGCTTCATGATCCCGCAGGTCACCGCGGCGGCGCTGGTGTCGGAGAACAAGCAGCGTGCCTACCCGGCCAGCGTGGATTCCATTCCCACCTCGGCCAACCAGGAAGACCACGTATCGATGGCCGCGCATGGTGCGCGGCGCCTGCTGCAGATGGCGGAGAATGCCGCCAACGTGGTCGGTATCGAGCTGCTGGCCGCCGCACAGGGCTGCGATTTCCACGCCCCGCTGCGTTCCAGCGATGCGCTGGAACAGATCCGCACGCGGCTGCGCGCGCAGGTGCCGATGCTGCAGGACGACCGCTATTTCCACCCGGACATGGTCGCCGCCACCACCCTGGTGCGCCAGGGCGCGCTGGCCGATGGACTGCGTGACCTGCTGCCTGGCGTGGAGCCGTGCGCATGACGATGCCCGCCGACTGGCTGGAAATACACGAAGGAACCGCGCCGCTGGTGGTCAGCTTTCCGCATACGGGCAGCGACCTCCCCGGCGAGCTCGCCGATGCGTTCGTATCACCGTGGCTGGCGCGCCGCGATGCCGACTGGTGGGTGCATGAACTGTATGCGTTCGCGCGCGGGCTCGGTGCCACGACCGTGCGCTCATCTATCTCGCGTTCGGTCATCGACCTCAACCGCGACCCCACCGGGGCTTCGCTGTACCCCGGCCAGAACACCACCGGGCTGTGCCCGCTGACCACCTTCGACAACCAGCCCCTGTACCCGCCCGGCCGCGAGCCGGACGCGGCGGAGATCGCGCGGCGCCGCGACACGTATTTCGCGCCTTACCACGCGGCGCTGACCGCGCAGATCGCACGCCTGCGCCAGCACCACGACACCGTGGTGGTCTACGACGCGCACTCCATCCGCTCGCACATCCCGCACCTGTTCGACGGTGAGCTGCCACAGTTCAACCTCGGCACCGCCGGCCCATCCGGCGCGGTGGATACTTCGTGCGACAACGCGCTCAGCGACGTGGTGGAGAACCTGTGCGGGCTCAGCGGCATGAGCCACGTGCGCAACGGCCGCTTCAAGGGCGGCTGGATCACGCGCCACTACAGCGATATCCCCGGCGGCGTGCACAGCCTGCAGATGGAGCTGGCGTGCCGCGGCTACATGCATGAACCCCTGCCCGGCCAGATTAACGACCAGAGCTGGCCCACGCCGCTGGACGACGACCACGCCGCCCCGCTGCGCCACACCCTGGCGCAGATCCTCACCGCCTGCATCGAATTCGCAACGAACCGGAGCGCCGCATGACCCGCAACGACCCGTCCCGCATCATCGCCGCGCCCACCGGCACCACCCTCACTGCGAAGAGCTGGCTGACCGAAGCGCCGCTGCGCATGCTGATGAACAACCTGCACCCGGACGTGGCCGAACGCCCGCAGGAACTGGTGGTGTACGGCGGCATCGGCCGCGCGGCGCGCGACTGGGAAAGCTTCGATGCGATCGTGGAGACGCTCAAGCGCCTGGAAGACGACCAGACCCTGCTGGTGCAGTCCGGCAAGCCGGTCGGCGTGTTCCGCACCCACGCCGATGCGCCGCGCGTGCTGATCGCCAATTCCAACCTGGTACCGCGCTGGGCCAACTGGGATCACTTCAACGAACTGGATAGAAAAGGCCTGGCCATGTACGGCCAGATGACCGCCGGCAGCTGGATCTACATCGGCGCACAGGGCATCGTGCAGGGCACCTACGAGACATTCGTGGAGATGGGCCGCCAGCACTACGGCGGCAGCCTGGCCGGCAAGTGGCTGTTCACCGGCGGCTTGGGCGGCATGGGGGGCGCGCAGCCGCTGGCTGCGGTGATGGCCGGCGCCTCCTGCCTGGCGGTGGAGTGCCGCCGCAGCAGCATCGATATGCGTCTGCGCACCGGCTATCTGGACACCTGGACCGACGACCTGGATGAAGCGCTGCGCCTGATCGAGGAATCATGCACGGCGAAAAAGCCGTTGTCGGTCGGCCTGCTGGGCAATGTCGCCGACGTGCTGGACGAACTGCTGGTGCGTGGGGTCAAGCCGGACCTGCTGACCGACCAGACCTCCGCGCACGATCCTGTCAACGGCTACCTGCCCCAGGACTGGACCGTCGAACAGTGGGACGAACAGCGCGTGTCCGCACCGAAAGAGGTGGAGAAGGCCGCGCGTGCATCGATGGCCAACCACATCCGCGCCATGCTCGGTTTCCATGCGCTGGGCGTGCCCACTGTGGACTACGGTAACAACCTGCGGCAGATGGCGCTGGAAGAAGGCGTGGACAATGCCTTCGATTTCCCGGGTTTCGTGCCCGCCTACATCCGCCCGCTGTTCTGCCGCGGCATCGGCCCGTTCCGCTGGGCGGCACTGAGTGGCGATCCGGAAGACATCGCAAAGACCGATGCAAAGGTCAAGGAGCTGATTCCGGACAACCCGCACCTGCACCGCTGGCTGGACATGGCAGCCGAAAAGATCAGCTTCCAGGGCCTGCCCGCGCGCATCTGCTGGGTGGGCCTGGGTGACCGCGACCGGCTGGGCCTGGCGTTCAACGAAATGGTCGCCAACGGTGAGCTGAAGGCGCCGGTGGTGATCGGCCGCGATCACCTGGACAGCGGCAGCGTGGCATCGCCGAACCGCGAGACCGAAGCGATGGCCGATGGCTCGGACGCGGTCTCGGACTGGCCACTGCTGAACGCCCTGCTCAATACCGCCAGCGGTGCGACCTGGGTGTCGCTGCACCACGGTGGCGGCGTCGGCATGGGCTTCTCGCAGCACGCCGGCATGGTGATCGTCTGCGATGGCACCGAGGCAGCGGCGAAACGCATTGCGCGGGTGCTGTGGAACGATCCGGCAACCGGCGTGATGCGCCATGCCGACGCCGGCTACGAGATCGCGCTGGACTGCGCGAAGGACAAGGGCCTGGATCTGCCGGGCATCCTGGGCTGAGACGCCTGCGGGTTCATCCGGCGGCCGGGTCCTGCGCCACCGGCCGCCACGGCACGCGGATCACGCTGTCGGTATGCCAGTCCACCTGCAACGGTGGGCCGGCATCGGCAGCCGATTCATCGCTGACGTCACCGCCGGTGCCATGGTTCACCTGGTGATTGGCGTCCATCAGCACATCCAGGACCACCATCAGGCGGCTCCCGGCGGCCATCCGTCGCGCGGTCATGCGGGTGTGATCGAACGGCAGCTGTACCCACTTCCCGGGTTCCAGCAACGTGCGCGTTGTCATGTCGCGCACATGGCTGGCGCGACCGACGTAGTAGGTCAGCTGCATGACACGGCCATCGCGCATCAACTCGTACAGCGTCACGCTGAAATCGAAGTCGCGCTTGTTGATCCGCACCTTGAGATCGCCTGACATCGTGCCGACCACGTCCACCGGTTCGGCGAACGCTTCGCTGACGAAGACCAGACCGGTATCGGCCTGGACCGCTTCACGGATGATGGGGTTGGGGTAGTAGGAATGCCGCTCCACCTGGCGATCAGCCAGGTCGACTGTCTGGCGGAGATACCGGCCCGGCCCGGATACGTTTCGTTCCAGCAGGTGATACCCGTCCTCCTGGCGCAGCGATGGATGCAACGCCAGATAGTCCCCGGCAGCGGCCTGCAGCGACGGCGCATGGCCCCAGCGGTCCGCACCCATCAGCTGGTAGTTCACCCGGTCCGCAAGCAGCGCGGGGCGTGGTGCGCCCCGCAGCACATGATCGAACCACTGGAAGGTGATCCCGGACGTATCGAACTGCGCCGCAGGATCCAGCGCATACCCGCGCAGTTGCATCAACTTGACCGGAGACTGCGCGCCGGGATGATCGTAGGGTCCGATCAGCAGCGTATGGTCGGCACCGGGCCGGTAATGAAGATGCTGCCTGAAGTATTCCAGCGCCGATATCTGCCCATCGTCGTAATAGCCGGTGATCGACAGCACGGGAATCGAGATGCCCGCGAAATCCTCCGCATAAGGGACCATGCGCTGCCAGTAAGCATCGTACGTGGGATGGGACAGCCAACGCTGCAGCCACGGGTTCGGCGTGCCGTCCACCGCGTCGATCTGCCGGTAGGGACGTCCGGACAGATACCAGTTCCGTGCCATTGCATTCCATCGTCCGCGCTGGCCGTACGTGTCGTTGTCCAGCAGGCGCGTATTGGCCACATAGAAGGGCCATGCATAGTTCGCGGTCAGGAAGACGTTGTTCTCCATCGGCAGCCCGAGCCCGGGAACCGCCGCGACATAAGGCGCGATCGCCTTGAGCGCGGGATGGCGGTATTTCGCTGCCGCCCAGGCGGCGAATCCCGAATAGCTGCCGCCGTACATCACCACGCGCCCGTCGTTCCAGGACTGCCGGCTGATCCAGTCGATGGCTGCGTTGGCGTCCTCGCCTTCATGCTCATAGGGTGCGATGTCGCCACGCCCCAGCCGCTTGCCACGCGCGTCCACCACTACGCCGACGTAGCCATGCGCGGCGGCCAGCATGGCCTCGTTACGATTTCGCGCCGGATCGGTATAGATGGTGAACAGCATGGCGGCTGGACGCCGCTCGTTGAGCGTGCGCGACCGCGCCACATGCGCCGACAGTACGATGCCATCGCCCGCCGGAATCATGACCTCGTCATCGACCTGGAAGCGTCGCGCCTCATCCTGGTGTATCAGTGCCGGCGCGATGCTGGTGGTCGCGCGGTACACCCGCACGAAAGCAGCCTGACGCATCATGTCCAGCGCCGCCCCGCGCGGAATGTGCGTCGCGCCTGCACGGTCGGCAATGGACTGCTGCAACTGGTCGCCAACCACTGCAGGGTCACCGACGAACCAGTAATGGGTCTGCAGTGCCGAAACATCGTCCATATCCGCGAAGCGTGCGCCGAACGCCGATGCGTAGGCCTGTGCGAACTCCGTTGCGCCCGACGCCTCTGCTTCGGCGAACAAGGCCCAGGGCATCCAACGCTGGGCAGAGGCACGCTCGCCTTTCGCGGAGAGTTCGCGGCGCAGCGATTCGATGGAGACCAGTGCTTCGGCGTCGCGTCCTGCAACAAGCTGCGCGTGGCTGCGCTGCGCGAGGCTGAGCTTCTCCACGGCTGCCGCATCGGCATCCAGCAGGGCCTGCGCCACCTGGGCGAGCGCCGCATCCCTGCGCGCCGGATCCGCAGCCGCCTGTGCGGGCCAGGTGACATCGGCCCGCTCCAGCGCCATCGCCGGCGGTATCGCGCCGACCAGCATCGAGAGCAGCATGACGAGGCGCACTCCCCACGCCGCCGAGGCCTGGGTGCGCTTTCGGGTTGCCCGGCAGATCGCGATCATCGTCCTTTCCTTCTGACGTGTGCATCGGCAAGCGCCTCAGCTGCCGCATTACAGCGCGCACCGGCGGTGTGTGCAATGCACGGGCGACACCGGCGCATTGCGCGGCGCCGCGCACCCTGTTAACTTTCGCCACCGCTGAACGGTTTACAGGACATTCTGACTGTACCCCAGCGTTTCCCTCACTGCCCAGCCTTCCGCATGCACTTTCATCACCGTCGCGCTCTTCCCCGCCCTGCCCGCCTGCCGCTATATATTGCGGGCGCTCTCCTCTCCGTTGGCACCGCGCATGCCGATCCGCTCGAACAGGCTACGACCCTGGATCGGGTGGACGTGATTGCAGCCAGTACCACCGAACAGGCACGCATGGCGCTGCAGCGTGTACCCGGCGCAGGCAACGTGATCGATCTGGCCACCGTGTCGCAGGGGCGCGTCGGTGGCACCGCCGATGTGCTGGCCTACCAGCCGGGTATCAGTGCGCAGTCGCCCGGCAACGAAGGAACCAAGGTCTCCATCCGCGGTTCCGGCATCAACCGTGGACCGGGCGCCCACGCATCGGGAATCTCGGTGTCGCTGGATGGGCTGCCACTCACCGGCGCCGGCGGCACGCCATATGAGCTGCTGGAGCCGTTGTGGCTGTCGCGCGTGGACGTGTTGCGTGGCGCCAACGGTTTCGAACGCGGCGCGTTGGCGCTGGGCGGTGCGATCAACTACGTATCGCGCAATGGCCGCGATGCACCCGGCTTCGAACTGCACTATGAGGCCGGCAGCCGCGGGTATCAGAAGCGCGGCGTGGGCTACGGCGGCGAACAGGGCGCGCTGGATTACTACATCAACTACACCGAAAGCGAATTCGACGGCTACCAGCACCACGCGTCAGGTGATGGCACCGGTGCGATGGCCAACGTCGGCTGGCAGATCACTCCGGACCTGCAGACCCGCTTCTTCCTGCGCTATCGCGAAACCAATCACGAAACTCCCGGTCGCCTGACCCGCACTCAGATCCGCAACGATCCGCGCGCGGCGAATCCGGCCAACCTGGCGATCGATGCCAGGCGGCCGCAGCCAGGCAGCACGTGGATCGGCAACATGACCACGCTGCAGATCGACGAGGACGCCTCGCTGCAGGCCGGGCTGGTGTATCACCGCTACCCGATGGACCTCAACGAAAGCCTGTACCGGCAGCAGCTGGACTATGCCGGCCTCAATGCCACGCTGGACTATCGCCGCAGGCATCCGCTGTTCGGACGCGACAGCGTCACCACCGTCGGCCTGCGCGTGGCCCATGACCTGGATGCCGACGTACGCGAGACGCTGCGCTTTGCCAGCAACGGCTATCCCGCCGGCACGCATACGCGCGATTTTTCCCACCATGGCACCGACAGCACGTTGCACATCGGCAACGATCTGACACTGACCGACGCGCTGCATCTGCAGACCGGACTGGCCGTGGTGCAGACCCGCCGCGATGTGCAAGTCACCTGGCCGGCCACGCCGGAACGTCTGCATGGACACGACTGGGACTACGCTCCGAGGGTCGGCTTCACCTGGCAGGCCTCACCGGCGACGCAGTGGTTCGGCAACCTGAGCCGTTCGGTGGAACCGGGTCATCCCTGGTCGATGATCTGGGGCTCCAACCAGTATTTCCCGGCCGGCAACGGCGCCTCGACGGGGCGCCAGCGGGCGCCGGTGCCGCTGGCCAACCAGACCGCAACCACGCTGGAACTCGGCGCGCGTGGTGAGGCGCGCATCGGTCGCTGGGAACTGACCGGCTACCGCGGGTATGTCCGCCATGAACTGCTGAGCGTCGAACTGATGCCGGTACCGAACCTGTTCATCGCCGAGAACAATGCCAGCCCTACCGTGCATCAAGGTGTGGAAGCTGGGCTGGACAGCACCCTGTGGCAGGGTGGCCGCAGTCGCCTGTCGTTGCGGCAGGCCTACACCTTCAGCGACTTCCGTTATCGCCACGACGACCGGTTCGATGACAACCGTCTGCCAGGACTCCCGAAGCATTACTACCAGGGCGAGCTGCGCTACGATCATGCCGCAGGCTTCTACGCCGCGCTGAACACCGAGTACGCTTCGAAGATGTTCGTGGACTACGCCAACAGCTTCAGCGCCGACAGCCATCTCATCTTCGGCAGCCGCCTGGGTTTCGACGCACCCAGCGGTCGCTGGCAGGGCTGGCTGGAACTGCGCAACATCGGTGACAGGCACTACGCGGCTACCGTGACCCCCGGCTATGACGATGCCGGCCAGGACGTGGCCCGTTCGACGCCGGGCGAAGGCTTCGGTGTCTATGCCGGGTTCCGCATCCGCAGCTGGTAACCCCGGACGGCGGTGACCGGGACCGGCCGATGGCCAGCTCCCGGTCCACCTCTGCGTGCACCGCGCAGCCGCGTGTCCTCACCGGGGACCATACGACGGCGGAACGTCGCTCGCGCCCCATGCTTCGTTCTTCGCGGCGCCCAGCGTGAACTCCAGCGTGCCACCGCGTTCGATGAAGCGTGCCGGCAGCCAGCTCTGGTCGCTGCTCCTGCCATCCACCCGCAGCGCCTGCACATACGGTGCGTCCATCGCCGCGCCCTCGGCAGTGACCACGATCTTCGCGCCGGGCCGTTCGATGACTGCCTGCGGGAACAACGGGCTGCCGATCACCAGATCGGCACGGCCGGGATACAGCGGATACAGGCCCAGCGCGGACCACACATACCAGGACGACATCTGGCCGAGATCATCATTGCCGGGCATGCCTTCCGGTGCGTTGGTCCAGATCTGCCGCATCGCCTGGCGCACGGTTTCCTGGGTCTTCCACGGCTGGCCGACGAAGTTGTACAGCCATGGCGAGGCGATCGAGGGTTCATTGTCCAGTTCGGCGTGCAGCGGACCGGATTTCGTGACCGCCCAGTCGCCGTTGTCCTTGCGGAAGAACGCATCCAGCCGCGTGATGGTTGACTGCCGTCCGCCCAGCACATCGACCAGCCCGGCCGGATCGAACGGCACCATCCACAGATACTGCGCGCCTGATCCCTCCACGAATTCGTCATCGGAAGCGGGATCGAATGCAGCCCAGCTGCCATCCGCATTGCGCGGCTGGATGTAACCACCGTGGGCGGTGGCCTGGGGGTTGAACAGATTGCGCCAGCCGCCGGAACGCGCGCGGAACTGCTTTGCGCCCTCCATGTCGCCGGCCGCCGATGCCAGTTCGGACAGGCCGAAATCCGCAGCAGCCATTTCCAGCGTATCCGCCGCACTGCCCCAGCCCGGCGCGCCCACCGGCATGTAGCCGAGCTTCAACCACTGGTCCAGCCCCGGACGCTGGCCTACGCACAGCACGGGACAGCCGCGGCGGCTGAGATCACGCTCGGTGGGTACCGTGGCGGCCTGTTTCAGCGACGCATAGGCACGCCGCAGATCGAACGCGCGTCCACCAAAGGCATGGATCGCCGCAACCGAAGGCGGTGACGGATCGCCGTTCATCACCCCGGTTGCGCCGGTCAGATGGGTCCAGCGGTCCCATACGCCACCATTCTGGTCGGCCTGGTTGAGCAGCGACTGCGCGATGTCCGAACCCACCTGCGGCTGCAGCAGAGTCACAAGCTGCAGCTGTGAACGGTACACATCCCAACCGGAATAGTTTGCGTACTGTGCACGCTGTCCCTTGGCCAGGCGATGCACCTGACCATCGATTCCGCGGTAACGCCCGTCGCCATCGCTGAACAGGTTGGGTGCCAACAGGGAGTGATACAGCGCGGTATAGAACACGGTGCGCTCATCCGGCGTGCCGCCGCTGATGCGCACCTGCCCGAGCGCCTTGTTCCACTGCGACCGCGTATCCGCCTGCACCTTCTGCAACGAGGTGCCGGCCGGTGCCTCATCGCGCAGGTTCGCGCGCGCTCCCGCTTCATCCACGTAGGAGATGCCGATGCGCGCGGTGACCACCGGACTGGCCTTGGCGTCGAAGCTGATCCATCCGCCGGCGCCCTTGCCTGCAGGCGGGTGGCCCTTGCTGCCATAGGTGGTGCCACCACCGCCTTCGCTCGCAGCGGGCTGCACATCGGCGTCCTTCCAGGTACCGCCCACCTGGAATGGCTGGTCGAATTCGGCGACGAAGTGCAGGGTGTAGTAACTCTCGCGGCGATCCTCGGCCAGGTACCCGCAGAAGTTGCCGCTGGTCACCGAGCCGCGCACGGTGCGCGTGGCCGCGTCGATCACGATGTGCGAATCGCTGCTGCCCACTTCACTGTCGGACGTACGAAACAGCAGATTGGCCGGCTTGTCGGCCGGAAACCGGAACTGTCCGACCGCCGCGCGCGACGTGGCACCCAGGCCGACCGTGACCCCATTGTCGAGCGTGACCGTGTACGCGCCGGGACTGGCCTGCTCCTGGCGATGGTCCAGCAGACTGGTATACCGCATACCGGCATCCAACGACGAAGGCGATATCTCCACCGGCAGCGTGACAGGCATGATCGGTACATCGCCGCTGGCACCGGTGCAGCCGGTCCCGTTTACATGGGTGAGGCTGAAACCGCGCACGCCGTTGGATCGCCACTCATAGCCGCCGGGTGCTGCGATGGGAAAACGCTTGCCCGGCAGCGGTGTCATTTCCGGACTGAAGGCGACCATGCCGAAAGGCACCGAGGGGCCCGGATAGACGTTGCCGGCATTGGTGGTGCCGATGAACGGGTTGACCTCGGCCGCCAGGTCGGCGGGCGCGGCGACCGCGTGCAGCGAGGCCGGCAACAGGGCCAGCGCGGTGGATGCAGCAACCAGCAACGAACGGGACATCGTGGGCTCCCTTGCAGTGGGTGGCGCGCGGACGCGCCTTTCAGCCTTCAGGGTAGTACGAGTCGCAGTCCGGGTGCACGCCACGATGACAAC
Organism: Pseudomonadota bacterium; assembly: GCA_023430045.1. Taxonomy (GTDB): domain Bacteria; phylum Pseudomonadota; class Gammaproteobacteria; order Xanthomonadales; family Xanthomonadaceae; genus Stenotrophomonas. The sequence continues at coordinate 24,809 of JAEZCF010000084.1, forward strand.
GCCAGTAACGTGGGGCGCGGGCTCTGCCACGCTGCGCGGTGAGTCTCAGCCGGGCAGAGCCCGGCTCTACGAAGCCGCGGACGTAGAGCGGGGCTCTGCCCCGCTGCGCGATGAGGTTCCAGGCCGGGCAGAGCCCGGCTCTACGTGAGCTGCTCAGCCGGGCAGAGCCCGGCTCTACGGGCGGGCGTTGCGGTCAGCGTGCGTTCTTCACGTACGTGTCGAACCACGCGAGCATTTCCTGCACCAGCGTTTCGTTGGACTCGAGCGCGGTATACCAGTGCGGCTCGTTGGGCAGCATCACCAGGCGGGTGATGCCGCCGTTGCCACGGATGGCCTGGTACAACTTGCGCGACTGGAACGGTTCGGTCCCCGGATTGGCATCGTCCTCGCCATGGACCAGCAGCAGCGGCAGCTTGATCCGGTCGGCGTAGAAGAATGGCGATGCCTTCAGGTACACGTCCTGTGCCTGCCACACCGAGCGCCGCTCGTTCTGGAACCCGAACGGAGTAAATGTCTTGTTGTAGGAGCCACTGGTGGCGACGCCAGCCTTGAACAGATCGGTATGCGCGATCAGGTTGGCGGTCATCAGACCGCCGTGGCTGTGCCCGGTAACACCGACCCGGTTGCGGTCCACCACGTCCATTTCAACGGCCTTGTCTACGGCGGCCCGCGCATCGGCTTCCAGTTGCTCAAGATACGTGTCGTAGGCGGTTTTCGGGTCGCCGACGATCGGGAACGACGCATTGTCGATGATCGCGTAGCCAGCCAGCAGCATCAGCCGGTACGGTGCCAGCCGGGTGAACGTCTGCTGCGAACCGGACACCTGTCCTGCCTGCGCGGCGCTGGCGAAGTCTGCCGGATAGGCATACAGGATGGCAGGCACGCGCTGGCCTTTCCGGTAGCCCGGCGGCGTGTACAGGGTGAACGACAGATCCACGCCATCGGCACGCTTGTAGGTGACCAGCTGTTTCTTGATCTGGCGTACTTCCGGGGTGGGATCGACCAGCCGGGTGAGCGCGGTCGAGGTGGATGCGAACTGCGCTTCGCCCTGGGCAGCGGCAGGCACGGCAACGCCCTGCACGCGGACGAAGGCGTTCGGTGGATCCATCACCGACTGGTGCCAGGTGAGATAGCGGCCGGGCGCGGCGGTGAATCCGAGGAACTGCTCGTAGGCGTCGGCATCACTGCGGAACAGCCGCTCGGTCTTCAGCGTCTGCATGTCCAACCGGTCCAGGAACGGGCGGTCGCCCTGCGGCGAGGCGCCCTGCCCGCGCAGGAACACGAAACGACCTTCCTGGCGCACCACCGGCGCGCCGTTGGGCAGACGGGTATGCACCAGGTTGCCGGGGTTGGCGTACAGCTCGTCGCTGGAAAGATCCCACAGCAGGCGTCCTTCCTTGCCCGGCTGGTCCACATCCACGATGCGCGTCTGCTGCCAGTGGCGGTTCTCGTCTTCCTCGAAAAGAAACGCCACGTCCGGCTGCGCGGTCCACGCGATACCATCGAAGCGCTGCGCGGTGCGTGCGATCTCGGTGGGCTTCCCTTTGAAGGGCGCCGCGAGCATCAACACCCGATCGCGGTGCGGCACGTCCACCTTCAGGTCGCCCTTGTCCAGCGCTTCGGCGAACACCAGCGTGGCCGCTTCGGTGGCGCGCCAGTCGAAATCACGGGGACCCTCCGGCACCCCATGCACCGGCACGCGCTCGGCCAGCGGCAGGCTCGCCACCGCCGTGCTGCGGCCCGTGCCAAGGTCCAGCACCGCGATATCGTGCGCGAAGCGCTGGTAGGTGACCGCGTGGGAGAACGGCGGCTTCAGCGTCTCGACCAGCGCATGCACGCCGTCCGGCGCGGCATTGACGTCGTTGTACAGCGCCGGGGCCCCGACCCTGCGCAGCGCGCCAGACACTGCATCCACCACCGCAAGCTGCGATGCGCCGTAGTAGGCGAACAGCGCTTCATCATGCGTGCTGGCCAGCGTATCGCGTGTTTCGTACGTGCTGCTTTCGCCACCGCCGCCAAGCGATTCCTGCGTGTCCGGACCGGTCGGGACACCCGCATTGGAAGGCGCCGGGCCCTGGTCGGCCGGCACCAGCTTCACCAGCAGCGCCTGGCTGCCACCCAGCCACTGCACGGTATTGCCGAAGATCGGGTTGAGCTGGACGCCGGGAATCTGCCTGACCTGGCCGCTGCCGGCATCGCCCACCCACAGCTGGACGGACGTATCGACCACGTTCTGGAAAGCGAAATGCGCGCCGTCGGCCGACCATTGCGCGGGCCCCGCACACCCCTGTGGAAGGTCGACGCGGGTTGGCGTGCCGCTGTCGATATCCACGAGCGTGAAGTCACCCACGCAGGGCGGAATGCCGTAACCGCCGGAGGTATCGTGCCGGCTGCGGTTCTTCGGCTCCAGCCTCACGCCGGCCAGCTTCAGATAAGGCTGCGCCACCCGCGCGATGGACGGATAGGTCTGGTTGGTGGTCAGCAACAGTCGCCTGCCACTGGGATCCACGCTCGGCAGTGGCGGCGGCGGTGCCTTCAGCACTTTGAGCAGCTGTTCCGGTGGCCGGGTGTAATCGGCCTGTGCCGGCGTTGCGGCCAACAGCCCCAGGGCAGCGACGGCGATGACCGGCGCCAGCATGGAATGACGGACGAGCATCGTGATCCCCTTGCGAAGGTGGGTGCCGGCATCCGGTGGCGGCGCGGCCTGGACGCGAACATAGCACCGGCGGCGCCCGCCCGTATGGGCCGGAAGTGTGGGCCCGCGTCGGCGGGACCGTACTTTCACGCTGCCGCGCGGTCCGGCTGCCGATAGTAGCGGCACCGTCCGCCATGCAGTGCCCCATGGATCCGATCAGACAGCGCGTGCAGCGCTGGCCACGCGCGTGGCGCGTCACCGCAGCCGTCGTACTCGGCCTCTACCTGCTGTATCTGCTGGCGGGCAACATCTTCCTCAATACGCCGTTGTTCGACATGGTCACCAACCGCAAGCCGGAGAAGTTCCAGCTGCGCAATGGTCCCGCATTGACCCTGGTGCCCGGGCACGCGCTGTTATGGAATGTGCACGTGCGCGGGCAGGCCAACCGCACCGTCTATATCTTCAGCGCCGAGCGCGCCGGCGCGTACATTTCCCTGCCCGCGCTGCTGCGTCGCGAAATCCGCATCCCCCGCGTGGATGCCGCCGGCGTGCGCGCGGTGGTCACGCGCACGGAAAAAGCCATTCCGCCCCCGCCGCGCGGTGACCGTGGCTGGACGGTGCGGATGGACGCGATCCACAGCGACAGCATCCGCAGCGGCCAGTTCGGCAAACTGCTGGTTTCCGGTCGTGCCAGCGCCACGGTCGGCTTCCTGAAACAGCTGCGCGGCGGACCGTCCGAGCTGTTCGACTCCACCGCCCATTTCGACCAGGCGCGGATCAGCTGGGACGGCACCACCCTGCTCGACCAGGCGCAGATCGACGCCCGCGCCAGCTTCCCTCGGCATTACCGCGATGATGCGCCGGGCCTGCGCAAGCTGGGCATCCTGAGCGCGGTACTGAAGATCGACGGCCGCAGCCAGGCCGTACGCGTCGATACTGCGGGCGCGCACGCCACGGTGGGCACGGTGCCTTCCACCGCGCGGCTGCAGGCCGATCTGGCAATGGATCACGGTGCGCTGCGCCCTGGCGGCCACCTGGTCTGGCGCCTGCCCCTGCACGCCGGCGTGCATGCCACCGACCGCGGGCTGCTGGCCCTGCAGCTGGATGTCGCCGATGCCATCCGCCTGCAGGCCCGACTGCCGCGCGACGAGGCGACCGGCAGCGCACTGGATGCGGACCTGCGCATCGCCGGCCGTGAGATCCCGTTCCATGCGCTGTCCGAACTGCTGCCGCGCACGTCCGGCCAGCTGCGGGCCGGCTGGGAATTCGATTCGTTGAACTGGATTTCCGATCTTTTCGTCCGCAAGCCCTGGTTCCACCTCGATGGTGGCGGCCTGCTGAACGCGGATCTGAAGCTGGTCGATGGCCAGTTGGCACCGGGGAGCACCGTCGATATACCGCAGGTGGCGGCGACCGCCGATGTGGCCGACGTACGCATGCGCGGCGATGCCCGTGCGCGTGGGCGCATCGTCGAGGGCAGCGTGCCGCAGGCGCGCCTGCAGGTGGATATCGCACAGTTCCAGGCCGCGCCGATGGACGCGCCCGGGCAGATCCTGTTCGACGGCCACGCCCTGGCGCTGGAGCTCAGTGGCGACGCCCGGCTGAAGGAACTCAAGGAAGGCGTGCGGGCGCGGCTGAACTTCAAGGATGCGCGCGTGCCCGACCTGACACGTTACAACCGTTATCTCGGCAATGAGCAGCTGAAGCTGCTGGGCGGCGCCGGAACGCTCAGCGGCGATCTGGAACTCGATGCCACCGGCCGCATCGGTCACGGAAGCGCGGACCTGCGTGGACGGAACGCCAGGATGCAGCTGGCCGGCGTGCCGATGCGTGGCGATGCGCTTGTGCAGGCGCGGATGAAACGCGCGGATTTCGAAAACAGGCAGTTCGATCTCGGCGGCAGCCATGTGCGCCTGCAGAATGTCCGCGTAGGCGATGGCAATGATGCCGGCTGGTGGGGCGAAGTGGCCATACGGACGGGCCAGCTGGGCGCCAACATGCCGCTGGCCGGCAATGCGGTGGCGGATATCACGCTGCGCGATGCAGGTCCCCTGCTGGACGCCTTCGGCGAGCGCAGCGCCTATCCCCGCTGGGTACTGGGTCTGGTGGATTCGGGGCAGGTGCAGGCCAGCGGACAGATGCGCTGGCGCCATGGCCAGTTGCTGGTCGATGATCTTCATGCGGAAAACGCACGATTGTCACTGCGCGGACGGCTTGACCTTGGAACGGCCGGCAAACGCGGCGATCTTTACCTGCGCTGGGGAATTCTGGGTGCGGGCATCGAGCTCAACGGCGAACAGCGCAGATGGCATCTGGCCGGCGCACGCGAATGGTACGAACGACAACCGCGCCTGTTGCCACCGGTGGATTGATTACGGCCCTTCGTCCGAACGTGCAGCCGGCAGATGCCGGCCACACGGCCGGCATCCCGGAGGTCAGGCCTCAGAAACGTGCACTGATGCCGAGGGTGAACGAACGGCCATATCGATAGTAGCCCTGCGTCAGCAGCGGATTGCCATTGATGCTGTAGGTCTGCTCATCGTCCAGCAGGTTCTGGCCCTGCAGGCTGACGGTGAACATGTCGTTGATCTCGTAGGAGATGCTGGCGGTGAGCCAGGTGATCTTGTCGGCCTCTTCGTTGTAACCGGTACCGATCACATTGGTGGCGGTGACGAAGCCATCACTGTGATCGGCGGTGGCGCTGACCGACCACGGACCCTTCTCGTACATCAGGCCCAGCGAGTACACCGACGGCGCGATGCCTTCCAGCGGGCGCTCCTCGCCATTCACGAAGCTCTTGGACCAGTTGCGCGTGTACTGCGCGCGGAAGCCCAGGCCGTTCTCCCAGAAGTGCTGCAGGCCGGCTTCCACGCCATGTACCTTGGCGTAGTCGCCGTTGATCGGCCGCATGACGTTGAACAGGTAACCCGGCACGCCGATATCCTGGTTCGGCTCCCAGCTGGTGGTGATCTGGTTTTCGATGCGCTTGTAGAACACCGCCAGGTTGGCGATGGACTGCTCGGCGAAATACCACTCCAGCGACGCATCGCCCTGCTTGGCGGTATACGGCTTGAGGTCGACATTGCCGCCGTAGATCTGGGTGAACTCGCCCCACGACACGCTGGCCGTGGTATTGGTCGGGGCCAGCTTGTCCACCGGCGGGCGGGCCATGGTCTTGGCCGCACCCAGGCGCAGCATCAGGTCGTCGGTGAAGCGCCAGGTGAAGTTGCCCGAAGGCAGCACGTAGCGGTAGCTGCCGTCCTGCACGATGGGGGTCGGATCGGCGTAGGTGGCGGTGTAGTTGAACGCGCCCAGTTCGGTGATGTTGGTGATCTTCGCGTCCCATGCCTCAGCACGGGTGGTGGTGCTGACCACGCGCACGCCGACATCGGCATTCCAGCGCTCGCCGGAAAGATCTGCCTGCACGTAGAACGCGTTGGTCTTTTCCGATACCCGATAGCTTTCCAGCGGATTCCACTTCGGCGCCGCCATCGCGTAATCGTAGACCGTGCCATCGGCACGCGGATTGCCGTTGTAGGCTTCCAGGCTGGCCAGGTAACCCGGCACGTCGAAGCCGAGGAAACTGCGCGGGAACGTCGATCCGACCTTGTCCATGAAATGCGGCAGCGCCAGGGTTCTGTCGAGCACGCCGCCACCGAGGTCGCCCACGTTGATGGCATTGTCCATCGAGTAGTAATCGGCGCCGCCGTTGAGGGTGTTGTTGATCAGGTCGCGGCGCTTGTTGCGTTCAGTGCGGGTGATGCCGAAATTCAGGTTGTCCACGCCCCATTCGCCGATGTACAGCTTGCCGCCGATGGTGCCGCCGGTGATTTCATCCTTGATGTTGTCGCCGCGCAGTTCCATGTAGTGGGTATTGAAATCGCGGTCGCTGAATTCACCGTTGGCCAGGCCGGCCGACAGGTCACGACCGTCGTCGAACGTGGTGGTCACATTCGGCACGGCGCCGCGGCCCAGTTCGATGCGGGTGACATTGGGCTGGTTCATGCGCAGCACCACATACGTATCCTGGCCACCGGACGAGCGTTCGGAGCTGGAGCGGTACAGGTCACCGGTCATGGTGAGGCTGTCATTGACCTTCCACTGGCCGTTGATGCCGAACAGGTCGGTGTCGACGACGCGGTGTTCGGTCTGGTTGAGCAGTTCCGGATTCATGCGCTGCTCCGGATCCGGATTGTCCATGGTGAAGCCGGTGACGATACCGTTCTGCACCCGGATATCCGACCAGCGGTCCGGGGCGAACAAGGGATAGAACGACTGCTGGTAGGACACCTGTGGCGAATCCAGCCGGGTCTTCAGCCCATCGACCACGATGCGCACATCATCATTGGGACGCCACTCGAACTTTCCGGAAAACGCGCGGCGCTTCTTGTCCTCCAGGATGGAACCGACACGGAACTGACCGGGAGCGATGAGTCCATATTCGTCCGGATCCAGTTCGCCATTGCCATTGGGATCGATGTTGCCACCCCAGGCGTTGCCGCCCCAGTTCGGATCATTGGGATCCGGATTGCGCGTCCAGCCGCCGTCGTTGCCGGCGATATCGGTGCGGTCGCGGCGTTCGGCGTAGACCGCGCCGAGCAGCAGGCCCATGGTGTCGTCGGCGAAGGTATTGCTCCAGGTGGCCGAAAACTTGCGCCCGTTGAGCTCGGACATCTGGTTGCGGTCGCCCTCGGCGCGCACGATGGCATGCTGCCCCTTCTGGTCGAACGGGCTGGCCGAACGCAGGTTGATCAGGCCGCCGATGGCGCCTTCAGTAAGCACCGATTGCGCGCCCTTGACCACGTCGGCGCCGCTGATGACATCCGATGGCAGCACGTCGTAGGCGAAATCGCGCCCTGCGCCATCGGTGGCAAGGATGCGGCCGTTGAAGGTGGTGAGCGTGTATTCCGGGCCCAGGCCGCGCACGCTGACCTTCTGGCCTTCGCCACCGGCGGTACGGGTGATGGACACACCGGTGATGTGGCTGAGTGAATCAGCAACGTTGTCATCCGGGAAACGCCCCAGTTCCAGTGCGCTGATCGAATCCTGCACGGTGGCGGCGTCGCGCTTGAGCTCGGTGGCGCGGGCCAGTGCTGCACGCACGCCGGTTACCTGCACGGTATCCAGATCGATGGGGCTCCGGTTCGGATCGTCATCCGCCGCTGCGGCGGTTTCTCCTGCTGGCACGGCAACGGAAGCTGCGGCCCCTGCCTGCTGCGACCATGCCGTGGTCGGCATGAGCAGGGCAAGGGCGATTCCATGGTAAAGACAGTGGCGGTTCGGGCGTGCGTTCACGGGCTCTCTCTCCTGAGGCATGAAGCGTAGGACGACGGGCTGTGGGGGCCTGGCTGGTGAAACAACGAAACCGAGCGTAAATGATGTTTCGTTTCGCATCAATAGCGAAATGTAACGAAGTGACGCATACTCTGGAATGTTAGAAAGGAGCTTTCCGCATGGCCGCCACACGGGACACCAGCCACCGCCGTCTGCAGATCAGTGAACTGGTGCGCCAGCACGGCAGCGTGCAGGTGTCCGCGCTGGCCCGGCAGTTCGGGGTAAGCCTGCAGACCGTCCGCAAGGACCTGCGTTACCTCACCGAACGCGGCGTGATGGCGCGCGCATACGGCGGCGGCATCGACAGCGGCGCGGTTGGGCCCGGGGCAGTGACCACCCCTGCGCCGGAGCCCCACTACGAAGCCAAGCGCACGGTGTTCCTGGAGGAAAAGCGGCGCATTGGCGTACGCGCTGCGGCCATGGTGCAGCCGGGGCACACCATCGTGATCGATTCAGGCACCACCTCCATCCAGTTGGCCGAGGCGCTGCCGGATATCGACGTCACCGTGGTGACCAACGATTTCGGCGTGCTCACCGCACTCAGCCCGAAAACGCAGATCAACCTGGTCATGCTCGGCGGCGAACTGCGCCGCAAGAACATGGCCTTCTACGGTGGACTGACCGTGGAGGCGCTGGACGCGCTGCACGTGGACCTGCTGTTCCTGGGCGTGGACGGATTCGACCTGGAACGAGGCATCACCACCCATTACGAACCCGAGGCGATGCTCAACCGCAAGATGGTGGAGGCAGCACGTGCGGTGGTGGCGATCACCGACAGCTCGAAGTTCGGCCGGATCTGCCTGCACGGCATCATCCCCGTGTCCGGGCTGGATGCCCTGATCACCGACACCAATGCGCCGGAGGAGATTTCGCTTGCCTGCCGGGCGCTGGGCGTGAACCTGCAACTGGCGTAACAGAGCCGACCACGGCCGGCTGAACACCCCGGCATGCCTGCATGGTAGAGCCGACCCATGGTCGGCTGATCACCCCGGGGCATGCCCGCATGGTAGAGCCGACCCATGGTCGGCTGAACACCCCGGGCGTGCCTGCATGGTAGAGCCGACCCATGGACGGCTGATCACCCGGACAAACCTGCCTGCCAGAGCCGACCACGGGCCGGCTCTACCCCCATCTCACCCGCCCAGCCCGAACTCGCGCGCAGCGTTGCCGTAGTACACCTTGTCGATCACCGCGCGTGGCAATGCCAGCCCCGCGACATCGGCCCCCAGCATGTCGACACGCTGGCTTTCATCAGTCGCCAGGTAGCGCCAATCCGACTGCCATACCGCGTGGACTTCCTGCTTCACCTGTGCAGGATCGGCATCCGGCGACTGCGTCAGATCGGTCCCGTAAAGCAGGCGATCCTGGTAGCGGATGAAGAAATCGCGGACCTTCTCACGGTCCTTTTTGGACTGGTACTGCACCTGGCTCATGCGCGCAGCCAGGTCCACCGTAGCGTTGGGGAAGCGATCCAGGAATTCCGCCAGCCGGTCCACGTCGTATTCCAGGCTGGCCATGTGCGCACCGACCACGCGCAGTTGCGGATGGGCCGCCACGAAGCGGTCACGTGCTGCCATCAGGTCCCCATGCGAGGGCTGCTCCGGGTGCAGGTACATGTGGTACTGCGGATGCTTGGCGAAGTACTCGCGGTCGTTGTTGGTGGTCATCTGGTCCAGCGGCAACCAGCAGTTGTACGGTTCGCCCTGGTGCGCGATGAGTGGTACGCCCAGCGCGCGCACGTGCTCGGCCACCGGCGCCAGGCCGGCGTCATCGAGCATGATCAGCCTGCCCCCCGCATCCTTCTCCACCATGCCGATGTTCTTCCACACCTTCACCGCGCGCGCGCCTTCGGCCACAGCGCGGTCCAGGCCGGCATCGACCTGCTGCAACCAGCCCTCGCTGCCGTAACCCTTCATTGAAAAGGTGGCCGCCCAGTGGAAGTGGGACGGATCCTGCTTCGCCTGTGCCAGTGCGATGGCGTGCTGCCGGTCCACGCTCGGAAAATCCGGGTAATCGACGTTGATGGACAGCACTTCGAAATTATCCGCGCGTGCCTGCTCCAGCAGTGACGTATCGGCGGCGTTGGCATGCACGTGTGCGTCGAACTTGCGCAGGCCTGCGTAATCGGCCATCGCGTAATGCGTCGTGGCATCGGAAACCGGCCGTGCCGGAGACGCCTCTGCCGCCGCGCGGGTGCCTTCCCCGCCCTGTGGCGTGGGCGCGGGCGCGCATCCAGCCAGGACTGTGATTCCCATTGCCGCGCATACCAGCCACCTGCCCTGATCCAACATCATGACGCACCCCATCGCAAGGAAACGAAACTAAATCCCACCATATCGCAACAAAACGCTTGCATCAACGTGAGCGGCCTGCGCAGAATGCAGGGCATCTCCACCGGACTGACACTCATGCCACCGATTGGACGTCGTACCGCACTGAAGCTGATTGCCGGAAGCGTGGCAGGCAGCATGGCCTGGAGCACCGCCCCCTGGGTTCGCGCCGCCACTTCCCCCGCCGTACGCAGCAACGACCGCACAGCGGGCGACGCCGTGCTTGCCATCGCCTTCGACAAACGCATGCATACGCGGGTGTCGCGCAATGGCAAGGCGCTCACCGGTTGGCAGCCCAGCGAAGCACTGCTGCTGGCCAGCGGCGAACTCAGTGATTTTGCGCTGACCGACCAGCAGACGCATGTGCTGGATGACCCCCGCCATGGCGCCGGCCGGCAGGTCGTCTTCACCGGCCGCGCGGCGTCTGCCGGCGTGGAGAAACAGGTGGCTGTCAGCAGTTTCGACGCCCTGCCAGGCGTAGCGCTGCTGCAGGTGCGCTACCGCAACCTGGGCGATGCAGCGCTGGAAATCACCGGCTGGCGCAACAGCCATTACCAGCTGGCGGACGCACCGGGCGGCTTCTGGAGTTTCTCCGGTGCCACCCACACCGATCGCCGCGACTGGGTACAGCCGCTGGACGATGGCTTCGACCAGCGCAACACGCTGTCCATGGATTCATCGGATTACGGCGGCGGCACACCGGTCGCCAACATCTGGCGCCGCGATGCCGGCCTGGCGGTCGGCCATGTCGAGCCGGTTCCGCGCCCACTGGACATGCCGGTGCGGCGTACCGCCAAGGGGGCGTCCATCGCCATCGAATCGCCGAATGCGATCACCCTGCCACCGGGCAAGGAACTGGTTACCGAGCGCACCCTGCTGGCCGTGCATGAAGGCGATTTCTACGCGCCGCTGCAGCAGTACCAGGCCATCATGCGTGCCGAGGGCATCGAGGGACCGCGGCCGCCGGATTCGGCCTTCGCGCCGATCTGGTGCGCCTGGGGCTACGAACGCGATTTCACCGTCGAGCAGATCTACGCCACGCTGCCGAAGGCCAAGGAACTCGGCTTCGAATGGGCCGTGCTGGACGACGGCTGGCAGACCAACGAAGGCGACTGGAAGATCGACCTGCGCAAGTTCCCGCGCGGTGACGCGGACATGCGTGCGTTCACCGCCGAAGTGCGCAGGCACGGCATGCGCCCGCGCCTGTGGCTGGCACCGCTGGCCGCCGATCCGGGCAGCGATGTGCTGCACGACCACGTGGACATGCTGCTGCTGGACGAATACGGGGCATTCCAGACGGTCACCTGGTGGAACGCGCTGACCCAATGTCCGGCCTACCAGCCAACCATCGATTTCTACGTCGCGCTGGTGAGCAAGGCGATCGGTGACTGGGGTTTCGAGGGCATCAAGCTCGATGGCCAGCACCTCAATGCCGTCGCGCCCTGTCACAACCCCGCCCACAAGCACGCCAGCCCACAGGATTCCGTGGTTGGGCTGGCGAAATTCTGGGATGCGATCTACCGCGTCGCGCATGACGCCAACCCGGAGGCCGTGGTCGAGCTGTGCCCCTGTGGCACCGCGTTCGCATTCCACAACCTGCCGGCCACCGACCAGTTCCCGTCCTCGGACCCGCTGTCGTCGTGGCAGGTTCGCAGCAAGGGCAAATCCATCAAGGCCCTGATCGGCGACCGCAGCAGTTATGCCGGCGACCATGTCGAGCTTTCCGACAACCGTGACGACTTCGCTTCCAGCGTCGGCATCGGCGCGGTGATCTCCAGCAAGTTCACGTGGCCGAAGGACACCGATCGTCCTTCGGTACCGCTGCCGCCGGGCGGCTACGTGCTGGACGATACCCGCGAAGCGCTGTGGCGGAAGTGGGTGGGCCTGTACAACACGCATATGCTGCCCAAGGGCGAATATCTCGGCACCCTGTACGACATCGGCTTCGATAAGCCGGAGACGCATGTGATCCGCAAGGATGGCGCGCAGTACTACACCTTCTATGCACCTCAGTGGGACGGCAAGGTCGAACTGCGTGGCCTGCCGCCGGGCCGCTGGAAGGTCCGCGACCTGTTCAACGAAGCCGACCTGGGCGTGGTGGAAGGCGGCACCGCGATCCTGCCAGCACGCTTCGAGCGCTTCCTGTTCCTGCAGGCCACCCCGGCCGGGGCCAGCGCATGAGCGTGGATGCCGCCGTGCTGCCGCAGCGCCGTCCCTGGCTGGTGTTCGCACTGACCACGGTGCTGCTGTGGGGTGTATGGGGAGCGCTGTCGCCGCTGTCGGCCGCACATGGCTTCCCGGACACGCTGGTGTACTGCGTCTGGTCGCTGACCATGATTCCGCCGGCCCTGTACATCCTGTGGCGCAGCGGCTGGCAGCTGGAACGTTCGCCGCGTGCGGTGGGCTACGGCCTGGTCATCGGCCTGCTCGGCGCAGGTGGGCAGATGCTGCTGTTCCATACCCTGACCGTTGGCCCGGCCTACTTTGTGTTCCCGGTGATCTCGCTGTCGCCGGTGGTCACCATCGCACTGTCCTACCTGCTGCTGCGCGAGCGCACCGGTTGGCAGGGCACGCTCGGCATCGTGCTGGCGATGCTCGCGCTGCCGCTGCTGGATCTTTCCTTCGGCCGTGGCGACGGTGAAGGCCTCGGCTGGTTCCTGCAGTCGCTGCTGATCATGCTGGCCTGGGGCCTGCAGGCCTACTTCATGAAACTCGCCAATGACACGGTACGTGCCGAGAGCATCTTCGCCTACATGACCCTGGGCGCGCTGCTGCTGGCACCGGTGGCGCTTGCGATGACCGACTGGTCGCAGCCGATCAACACCGGACTGGACGGCCCCTGGATGACCGCAGGAATCCAGATCCTCAACGCCGTCGGCGCGCTGACACTGGTCTATGCGTTCCGTTACGGCAAGGCCATGGTGGTGGCGCCGCTCAGCAATGCCGGCGCGCCATTGATCACCGCCGTGCTGTCGCTGCTGTTCGCCAGCGTGGTGCCTGGTCCGTTGAAAGCCATCGGCCTGGTGCTGGCACTCATCGCTTCGCTGCTGCTGGTGCTCGAACCCGAGCGCGCTCCCCCTCCCCGCCCTCTTCCCTGACAGGAGTCCCCCCATGCACGCTCTGCTCGACCTGGTCGCGCGGCATCGGCAAGGTCACGCCACCGGCGTGACCTCGATCTGCTCGGCCCATCCGCTCGTCATCGAAGCCAGCCTGCGCCATGCGCAGCAGACCGGCCAGGCGCTGCTGCTGTTCGAAGCGACCTGCAACCAGGTCAACCAGGACGGCGGCTATACCGGCATGCGTCCTGCCGATTTCGTCGCTTTCGTGCACGGCATCGCCGAGCGCGTCGGCTTCGAGGCCTCGCGCATCGCCCTCGGCGGCGACCACCTCGGTCCGAACCCGTGGACCGCGCTGGGCGCCGATGCCGCGATGGACAAGGCGGAGGTGATGGTTGCCGAGTACGTTGCCGCAGGCTTCCGCAAGATCCACCTCGACTGCTCCATGGCGTGCGCCGGTGACCCGGAGCCGTTGCCCGAAGCGGAGATCGTGCGCCGCGCGGTACGGCTGTGCCGTGCCGCCGAAGACGCCTGGTCGAGTGCCGGCGGTGAAGCACCGGTCTATGTCATCGGCACTGAAGTGCCGGTACCGGGCGGTGCCACCGAGGCCATCGAAGGGCTGGCGGTGACCACCCCGGAGGCGGCGCTGGCGACCATCCAGGCCCACCGTGATGCCTTTGCGGAAGCTGGACTGGCCGACGCGTGGCAGCGCGTGGTGGCTTCGGTGGTGCAGCCGGGTGTGGAGTTCGACCACCACGACGTCATCGATTACCACAGCGACAAGGCCCGTGCGCTGAGCGAGGCCGTGACCTCCGTACCGGGCATGGTGTTCGAAGCGCATTCCACCGATTACCAGACCCGCGATGCGCTTGCCGCCCTGGTCCGCGATCATTTCGCGATCCTCAAGGTCGGCCCGGGGCTTACCTTCGCACTGCGCGAAGCGTTATGGGCGCTGGACGCGATCGAGCGCGAATGGATCGAAGAATCCGCGCGCGCCGACCTGCGCGGCGTCACCCTGCGACGCATGCACGAAGCGCCGGGTTACTGGCAGCGCTATTACCACGGCCAGGGCCGTGGACTGCACATCGACCTGCAGTACAGCCTCAGCGACCGCATCCGTTATTACTGGCCGGATCCGGCGATCGAAGCAGCGCGCGTGCAGCTGTTCGACAACCTGCGCGCCGATCCACCACCGCTGCCGCTCATCGGCCAATACCTGCCCCATGCCCTGCACGCCGTGCGCAACGGGACTGCCACGCTCGACCCCCAGTCCCTGGCCATGGCCCACATCAGCGCTGTCCTCGACGACTACCACCATGCATGCAAAAACCATGACCGTTCCTGACATTCTCGGCTTCACCGAACAGCAGCTCGAAGCGGCCGGCGCCGGATGGACGGCCCGCGAAATCGCCCAGCAGCCTCGCATGCTCGAGCGCACCCACGCACTGGTGGCGTCCCTGCACGATGAGCTGCGCGCGTTCGTCGGTGAGCTGGTGGATGATCCCCGCGCCCGCGTGATCCTTACCGGTGCCGGCACCTCGGCCTATATCGGCCAGTGCCTGGCTCCGCTGCTGGACCGTCACCTTGCCGCCAGCGTGGACGCGGTTCCCACCACCGATATCGTCAGCGCACCCCGGCTGTACCTGGACCCGGAGCAGCCGCTGCTGCTGGTGTCGTTCGGCCGTTCCGGCAACAGCCCGGAAAGCCTGGCGACGGTGGAACTGGCCGAGTCTCTGGTCCGTGATGTGCGGCATCTGGTGGTGACCTGCAACCCGGCCGGTGGCCTGGCACGGGTGCCGGTCGCGCATGCGATGACCGTGCTGTTGCCGGAGGAAACGCACGACACCAGCTTCGCGATGACCTCCAGTTTCACCTGCATGATGTACGCGACCGCTGCCGCGCTGCTGCCGTCGGGTACCCTCGATGCACGCATCGGCCCGATAGCCGCGGCCACCGGACAGGTCATCCAGGAGGCCCTGCCGCTGCTGCAGACGCTGGCCGAAGCGCGCCATGATCGCGTGGTATATCTCGGCAGCGGCCTGTTGCAGGGCCTGGCACGCGAAGCCACGCTCAAGCTCGGCGAGCTGACCAACGGCGCGGTGGTGACCTGCTACGACTCGCCCCTCGGCTTCCGTCACGGTCCGAAGACCTTCGTCACCGAGACCACGCTGGTCATGGTGTTCGTGTCCAACGATGCGCATGCGCGCCGCTACGACCACGACCTGATCGACGAGCTGCGCCGCGATGGCTGTGCCGCGCGGGTGATCGAGATCTCCGCACGCCCGCGCGCGGCCGACGATGCCGATACGCTGGCGGTGGCGGGAATGGAGGGCGCCGAGGACATGGACCTGCTGTACCCCTACATCGCTGCCGCGCAGAGCTATGCCCTGCTGCATTCGCTCGCACGCGGCGTGACGCCGGACAACCCGAACCCGGCGGGCATCGTCAACCGCGTGGTGCAGGGCGTGCAGCTGTACGCGCTGGACGCATGAGCGGCGCCCTGTACCTGGGCGTGGACGGCGGCGGCACCAAAACCCGCTTCGCGCTGGTCGATGCCAAGGGCACGCTGCTGGCCGAAACGCAGATGGGCACCACGTACCATCCGCAGGTGGGCCTGGATGGCGTGCAGCGCATCCTGGCCGCCGGCATCGGCGAGGTGCTCGGCCAGGCGGGCGGTG
This sequence comes from Pseudomonadota bacterium, assembly GCA_023430045.1. Classification (GTDB taxonomy): domain Bacteria; phylum Pseudomonadota; class Gammaproteobacteria; order Xanthomonadales; family Xanthomonadaceae; genus Stenotrophomonas. The sequence goes on from JAEZCF010000084.1 coordinate 40,842, forward strand.
GCAACGAGGATATCCGCCATGCCTTCTTCGGCCTGCCGGCCTACGGCGAAGACAGTCGTGCCACCGCCGCCCTGCAGCTGATTCCCGGGAAGGTGCTGGGGCATGGGCGCTACGCGTGCGACAACGACATGGTCTGCGGCTGGGCCGGGTCGCTGGCGTGCGCCGACGGCATCAACATCATCGCAGGCACCGGTTCGATGGGCTACGGCCGGCGTGGTGAAGCGGCCGCACGTGCCGGCGGCTGGGGCGAAGCATTCTCGGATGAAGGGTCCGCGTACTGGATCGCCGTGCAGGGCCTCAACGCATTTTCGCGGATGAGCGACGGGCGCCTGCCGCGCGGTCCGCTGCACGCCATCCTGCGCGAGCATTTCCAGCTCGATGGGAACGACCTGGACATCTGCGCGCATGTCTACGGCGAAGGCCACGGGTCACGTGGTGAACTCGCACAGCTCTCGCCGCTGGTGTCGCAGGCCGCGCTGGCCGGTGATGACGTCGCGGCGTCCATCTTCGAGCGCGCCGGACAGGAACTGGCGGCCATCGCCGAAGCGCTGCGCGTGGCACTGCGGTTCGAGACCGGCGAAACGGTTCCCTTGTCGTACTCCGGCGGCGCGTTCAGTGCCGGTGAGATGCTGATGCGTCCGTTCACCGCCGCCCTGCAGGCGGCCAGCCCGGACTTCGACCTGCGCACGCCGTTGCACGCTCCCCATTACGGTGCCGCCCTGTACGCCGTGCAGTTGGCCGGGTAACGCCGCCTGCATCCGCATCCCGACAGCTGCCGGCCGCCGGCTGGTACATGAGGAGATCCGATGAAATCGCTGTTGCTGACCGCCCTGCTGATTCCGCTCTCCGCCACGGCGTTCGCCAGCGAACGCGACGACGCACTGCAGCCCACCGCGCGCTTCAGTGTATACGGCCATGGTGCTGCCGCCACGCCGCCGATGGGCTGGAACCCGTGGAACGCGTTCCGCACCGAAGTGAACCAGGCAAAGATGCTGTCGGTGGTGGACACGATCCAGCAGCGGGGGCTGCAACGCGCAGGCTACCGCTACATCAACATTGATGACGGCTGGTGGCTCAGGCGCGGTGCCGACGGCCGCATCGTTATCCGCACGAGCATGTTCCCCATCGCGGCATCCGCCGATGGCAGCAGCAGCCTGCGCACCTGGACCGACCAGCTGCACGCGCGCGGATTCAAGGCGGGACTGTATACCGACGTCGGGCGCAATGCCTGCTCGCAGGCCTTCGATCGCCACAGTCCGAACCTGCCGGTGGGCAGCATCGCCGAGCGCGGAATCGGATTGCAGGGCTTCGAAGCCTCGGACCTGAAAACCATGTTCCAGGACTGGGGTTTCGATTATCTCAAGGTGGATGCCTGCGGGCTGGCCGACTTCGGCGCCGACAGCGAGCCGGTACGGGACTCGGGCCTGTCCGCTGTACGGCCCACCATCGTGCGTGGCGATGCGGCGGCCACCGATCGCCAGGCCGTGGAGACTGGCTATGCGCGCGTCGGCCGCCTGCTGGCCGAACTCAACCCGGACAACGACTACGTGCTGTCGATCTGCCCCTGGGGCGAGGCGGGCGTGCGCGACTGGGGCGGCCGCCATGGCAATCTGTGGCGGACCAGTCCCGACATCGAACCCACCTGGGACAGCATGCTGCACAACTTCGATTCGGCGGCCCGCCGCGAGCTGTACGCCGGACCGGGGCGCTGGAACGATCCGGACATGCTGGCGGTCGGGCTGGGCGACTTCGACGCCGGCCATCTGACCGAGGCCCGTACGCATTTTTCGCTGTGGGCGATGCTGGCCGCACCGCTGCTGATGGGCTTCGATGTCAACAGCGCCTCCGACGCACTGCTGGGTATCCTGTCCAATCCCGAAGTCATCGCAGTCAACCAGGATCCGGCCGGCAACCAGGCCGCGCTGGTGGTCGATGGACCGGCGATCCAGGTGCTGGTCAAGCCGCTTGCCACGCGCGGTGAGCGCGCGGTGCTGCTGTTCAATCGCGGGAGTTCTCCCGTCACGGCGGCAGTCGATGCCGCGCAGATGAAACTGGCCAATGGCACCGTCGCCCACGTGCGCGATCTGTGGCGGCACGAGGACCTCGCGCAGGTACAGGACACGTTGCGCTTCGCGCTTGCACCGCGCGAGGTGGTGATGCTGAAGGTTACGGGCACGCCTGTGTTGGCGACAGACACGCTGCTGAGCGAGATGACGGCCCGCATCCATGTCGCCACCGATGGCCTGCCAATCTACGGCACGCCGCGTGATCCGCATACGGGAACGCCGCGCGCGGACTTCAGCCCTGAAGGCGAGCCGCTGCGGATCGGCGGCGATGCATTCCGCTATGGCATCGGCGCGCATGCCGATTCACGCATGGAGATCGCGACGCGCGGCGAATTCCGCCGCTTCGCCGCCAAGGTCGGCCTGCAACGGACGGACACGCGCACCGGTGGCCGGGTGGTCTTCCGGGTATACGGCGATGGGCGCCTGCTGCATGAAACCACACCGCTGGGCCAGGCCGACACAGCGTCGTCGCTCGACGTGGACATCGACGGCGTGCAGGTGATTGAACTGGTCGCTGCATCCGTGAATGGCACCCCAGGCACCCTGCCACCGGCCATCGTCTGGGGCGACGCGCGGCTCCGGTAGCACGCGGCCTCGCAGGACTGATTCATGGTCTGCCACGGCTTCCCACGGTCCGCAACGGATACGTTCTACCCCGCTGTCGCCGACCATGCACCGACCATCGCGACGGCGATCAGGACAACGCCCGAAGCCCGCAGCATCATCTGTTGCAGGGTTGGATGCAGCAGGCGGCTCACCAACTGGAACATCAGCATCAGTGTCACGAAATCCAGCACGATCCAGAGCAAGGTCAGCACGATCAGGCTGCTGTCAGCATCGTGGGTAATGCCGATGAACTGCGGGAAGAACGACGCAAAGAACACGATGTCCTTGGGATTCGAGAGTGCGACGATGAAGCCTCTGCCGAAACCACCTGTTCCGGCGGCAGCGGGATCCATGCTGCCGGTGCCGCGTGTGCGCAGCAGCCCCCAGCCGATGTAGCCGATATACAGCGCGCCGCCCAGTTTGATCAACGCAAACACCCTCTCATCCATCGCCAGCAGCCCCTTCACCATCAGGGCGGAGATGGAGATCAATACCAGCGAGGCCAGATTCGTTCCGGCGATCGTGAGCAGCGCGCGCCGCGCACCGCCGATGATGCCGGCGCTGACGACCATGATCGCGACCGGGCCCGGCACCGCGATCATCACGACCACGGCCACCATGTAGAGCATCAGCAGGTTGAGGTCGATCATTCCGGCTGCCCCCGCCTGGTCCTTTCCAGCGGGACGCCGTAGAAACCCAGGAGACGGGGCAGCGCCATCCGCGCAGCGTCGGTGGACGCCTCTCTGCCCGGTTCCATCGCTGGATGGGTCATTCCCTCTCCACGCCGCTGCGAAACCCGAAGGCTAGGCTGCAGGCGGCAATGTGCCTTTCAGAAAACGTGCCCTTCAGAAAACCCGCTTTTCAGAGAACGCGCCCTTCAGACTCCGCCCGGATCGGCGCATATTCCGTTCAAGAAGGGCTGGAGGCGCATTCCCACGGTATTGACGTGCCGCGCGCTACCTTCAAATGGCTTGAGAGCGCCCTGCCCCTCCCCACAGGAGACACCAGTGAACGCACGACGCCAGTTTCTCTCCTTCGCCGCCGCCAGCGCGGCCATGATGGCCGCCTCTCCGCTGCTCGCCCGCACACCCGCCGCCGGCAGCGTACTGCCGACCCGCGGAACGTCACGAGCCGGGGTGGAACTGGCACGCAATCCGCCGCGCGGAAGCGGTCGTTACCGTCCATTGACCCGGCTGGGCCTGGGTGGCGCGCCGCTCGGCGGAAGCCTGGCGCCGACCCGTACCGAGGCGGCCGATGCCACCATGGCGGCCGCATGGGCGGCCGGTGTGCGGACCTTCGATACCTCGCCCTGGTATGGACTGGGGTTGAGCGAGCGACGCATGGGGCATGAGCTGCACACCCATCCGGCTACGGAATACACACTCAGCAGCAAGGTCGGACGCCTGCTGACCGCTACCGCCGGGCCACTGCAGAAAACCGGTTGGCATGATCCGGCCCCCTTTCGCTATCGCTACGACTATTCGGCCGATGGCGCGCGGCGTTCGGTGGAAGACAGCCTGAACCGGCTGGGCGTTTCGCAGCTGGACGTGGTGTATATCCATGACCTTTCGCCCGACAACGAAAAGGACCTGGGCATGCCGTGGGAGCAGCGGTTCGCCGAAGCCCTGCGTGGCGCCATGCCCGAACTGACGAAAATGCGCGAGGAAGGCCTGATCAAGGCTTGGGGATTCGGCGTCAACCGCCCGCAACCGGCGCTGCGTGCGGTGGCCGAGGCCGACCCGGACATCATGCTGCTGGCCTGCCAGTATTCGCTGCTGGACCATGAGACCACCCTGCACGAGACGTTCCCGAAACTTGCGGAAAAAGGCGTATCGGTGATGGTTGGATCGCCGCTGCTGGCCGGCTACCTGACCGGTCGCGAGCGTTATCTGTATGGCAGCCCGATCCCGGAATGGGCACCGGGCCGGCGCGCCGGGATCGCCGCAGTCTGCGAGCGGCATGGCATCGACATCCGTACCGCGGCACTGCAGTTCGCCGATGCACCGGACGTGGTGTCGTCCGTCATTCCTGGCGCGCGCACACCGGAGCAGGTACGTGCGAACGTGGAATCGATGTCCATCGCCATTCCCGGGGATTTCTGGGCGGAACTGAAGCAGGAGAAACTGATCGCCAGTGACGCTCCGGTTCCGAGGGGATGAGGTCCGTGCGCATGCTGGACGCATGTATCCATGCCCAGCCCATGCCGTGCATGTCCGTGACTGCCGATACACTGTTGGATATCCCTGCTTCGCACCGACGAGGTTGCCATGTCCTTCAACGATCCCCAGGCCGTGGCCCGCTACGCCGAAGGCCCGGTACGGCAGGTGCCGGGTTTCGAGGCACTGCAGCGGATGGCCCACCTGCTGCTCGCCGAGTCGGTACCTGTCGACGGCCGTGTGCTGGTGCTCGGCGCCGGCGGTGGGCTGGAACTGAAGGTGTTCGCCGATGCGCATCCGGGATGGCGGTTCCTCGGCGTTGACCCATCCGAGGAAATGCTGGCGCTTGCGCGTTCCTGGCTGGGGCCGTTGATGGAGCGCGTAGAGCTGCATGCAGGGTTTCTTGACAGCGCGCCGCAACAGCAACTGGACGGCGCCACGTCGTTGCTGGTCATGCACTTCCTGTCGCTGGACGAACGCCGCACGACCCTGCGCGAGCTGGCCAGGCGGCTGAAGCCCGGAGCGCCGCTGGTCCTCGCCCACCACAGCTTCCCACAGGCCGAGCCGGCCCGATCACGGTGGCTTGCGCGCTACGCCGCCTATGCGGCGGCCTCGGGAGTCGATCCGTCCAATGCGGCCAATGCCGCGCGCGCGGTCGGCGAACGCCTGCCTCTGCTCGACCCCGTGCAGGAGGTCGAATTGCTGCGCGAAGCAGGATTCGAGGATGTCGAGCAGTTCTATGCCGGGTTCTCGTTCAAAGGCTGGATCGGCTGGCGCGCCGCGTGATTCGGGCTGCAGGCCCGTAGACAGGTGCGGTAACCTTGCCTTCCCTGTTCGAAGGAAAGCCCGTGCGCACCGTGCACGCTCTGCGATATGTGATCCCGCTGCGCGAAGGCGGGTCGTTGCCGGCCGTCGTCGAAACCGATGACGACGGCATGGTGGTGCTGAAGTTCCGTGGCGCCGGACAAGGGCCCAAGGCGCTGATCGCCGAACTGATTGTCGGGGAGCTGGCACGCACGCTGAAATTACCGATCCCGGAGATCATGTTCGTCGAACTGGACCGGGAATTCGCGCGTACCGAGCCCGACCCGGAAATCCAGGAGCTGATCCGCGCCAGCGAAGGACTCAACCTGGGTAGTGATTATCTGCCCGGCGCGATCAACTACGATCCGGCCGCGATGCCGGTCGATGCCGACCTGGCGTCGCGCATCGTATGGTTCGATGCGTTCACCAGCAATGTCGACCGCACTGCGCGCAACCCCAACCTGATGGTGTGGCACCGCCGGCTGTACCTCATCGATCATGGTGCGGCGCTGTATTTCCACCATGACTTCGCCCATGCCGCCGATGCCTGCGAAAAACCGTTCGTGTTGATCCGCGACCATGTGCTGCTGCCGTTCGCCACCGACATCCAGGGGGTGGACGATGCGCTGGCCGCGAAGTTGCCGGATCACGAAATAGAACGCATCGTCGGCTTGGTACCGGATGCCTGGCTGGTGGATGAGCCGCTGTTCGATAGTCCGGTGGCCTACCGCCAGGCGTATATCGAGTATCTGAAATGTCGCCTGCGCACGCGCGCGGCTTTCGTGCAGGAGGCCGCCCGTGCGCACGCTGCACACGTATGACTATGCGGTGATCCGCGTGGTGCCGCGCGTGGAGCGCGAGGAGTTCATCAACGTCGGGGTGATCGTGTCCTGTCCGGGGGCCCAGCATCTGGAAGCGGCCATCGAGATCGATGCGGCACGCCTGAAGGCGTTCGCGCCGACGCTGGACCTGGAGGCATTGCAGCCCTGGCTGGATGCCATCGTGGCGATCTGCCGCGGCGACGCCGACGCCGGTCCGATCGCGCGGCTGCCTGCGCGCGCGCGCTTTCATTTCCTCACGGCAAAACGCAGTTCCATCGTACAGATGAGCAGCAGCCACGTCGGCCGCACCCTCGATGCCGCCGGCGTGGTGGAACACCTGATGACCCGCATGGTGCGCGTCCCCCGGTAGTGCCGGGCTCTGCCCGGCAAATGCCTGGTAGTGCCGGGCTCTGCCCGGCAAGTACCTGCCAGGCAAAACCCGCCATCACGTCATGGCGCGGTTGACCAGCGGCACCAGGCGTATGGGTAGTCATGCTCCGCGGCCGCCAGACCAGCACGCAACGGGTTGGCCATGATGTAAAGCGCCTGCATCCGCCATTGGTTTTCGTCCCGCTGCAACTGATCGTAATAGCCGGATTGCCAGACCGCGCCCCGGGTTTTCCCAAGCAGGTTGATCGCCTTTGCGGCACGCGATTTGGTCGTGCGCACGACTGTGGCCAGCGACGTCGCGCGCAGCAGAAACATCCAGTGCAGATGATCGGGCATGACCACCCAGGCGAGCGACTCCGTGCGACCTTCAGCATCGGACGCTTTCATCCAGCGGATGAGCTCTTTGGCATGGGCGGGTTCTGCGAATACACGCTGGCGCCCTGCTGTGGCCGTGGTTACTACATAGCAGTGTCCTACGCTGGAGAAACGCCCTCTCTGAAGTGCTGGACTGGCCATCGCTTGATCATGACGGCGCCGTTGATGATGGATAAGGGGGAAGCCGCCTACGCGGAGGTAGGAAAGCGTTGTTGCGTCGGGCTCAGCGCGGCAGATGGCTGCGAAGCCTGCATCGTAGTGC
>JAEZCF010000085.1 GCA_023430045.1 Pseudomonadota bacterium
CACCAGAACAATGGTCGTTGATCACCTAAGCGCCGATTCTCACCTGCCAACACGGGGCGGCGGTAGCCGGGCAGCGGCCAGCGCGACGATAATGCCGCCATGAGCATCAAGGAACTTTCCCCCGGGCAGGCGCGCGCGCGGCTCGCCCACGGCGCCGTGCTGATCGATGTGCGCGAAGCGCACGAGCGTTCCGGTGGCATGGCCGAAGGCGCCCGCGGCGTTGCGCGGGGCGAGCTGCAGGCCGACCCCGGCGCCCACCTGCCAGGCCGTCAGCAGGAGATCCTGCTGATCTGCCAGACCGGCCGGCGATCCGCAGATGCTGCCGCATTCCTGCGGGACGCCGGCTATGCCGACGTCGCTTCGGTCACCGGCGGCACGGTGGAATGGCGAGCGCAGGGCCTGCCGCTGGTACAGCCGCTGGCCAGCGCCGAAGATCGCGATTTCTACGACCGCTACGCGCGGCACATGCTGCTGCCGCAGGTCGGCGAGGCGGGCCAGCGCACCTTGCAGCGCTCGCGCGTGCTGGTGCTTGGCGCCGGCGGACTCGGCTCGCCGGCGGGCTTCTATCTGGCCGCTGCGGGCGTGGGACACCTGCGCGTCGTCGACGATGACCGTGTGGAACGCAGCAACCTGCATCGGCAGATCGTCCATACCGAAGCCGGTGTCGGCGAGCTCAAGGTGGAATCGGCACGCGAACGCCTGCTTGCACTCAATCCCGGCATCCAGATCGAAGCGATCGCCGAGCGGGCGACGTCGGCCAACATCGACGCGCTGCTGCAGGATGTGGACGTCGTGCTGGATGGCTCGGACAACTTCCCGCTGCGCTATCTGCTCAACGATGCCTGCATCAAGCACGCCCGGCCGCTGGTCCATGCCGCCATCGAGCGCTTCGACGGCCAGGTGAGCGTATTCGATGCGGGTCGCCAGCGCGGCGTCGCACCGTGTTACCGCTGCCTGTTTCCCGAGCCGCCACCGCCGGAATTCGCGCCCAGCTGTTCCGAGGCGGGCGTGCTGGGCGTGTTGCCCGGGCTGGCCGGCGTGTTGCAGGCCACCGAAGTGCTGAAGCTGCTGCTCGGCATCGGTGAGCCACTGGTCGGCCGCCTGCTGCGCTTCGACGCACTGGGAATGCGCTTCCGGGAAACGCGGGTCTCGCCGGATCCGCACTGCCCCGTGTGCGCGCCCGGTATCCCGTTCCCGGGGTACATCGATTACGCCGCGTTCTGCCAGACCGCGTGATGCCCGCCGCCACGACGTGCCGGACCATCACGTAGACCGGGACTCTGCCGCTCGCGCGCGCATCTCGTAGAGCGGGGCTCTGCCCCGCTGCGCGGCAGTGGCTCAGCCGGGCAGAGCCCGGCTCTACGTGATGCATGCCTCGTGGAGCGGGGCTCTGCCCCGCTGCGCGGCAATGGTTCAGCCGGGCAGAGCCCGGCCCTACCGCTTGCCTTGCGTCTTGCCCTATCGTGTGCGGCATCAAGGTTCGACAGGAAACGCCTGATGGCGGCCGATGCGGCAGCAAGCAGTGAACTGATCAAGGTGGTGGCCCTGCTCGGGGCGGCAGTGGTGATGGTGCCGCTGTTCCGGCGCTTCGGCCTCGGTTCCGTGCTGGGCTATTTCACCGCCGGGCTGCTGATCGGCCCGTTCGGGCTGGGCTGGTTTTCCGATCCGCAGGCCATCCTGCACACGGCCGAACTGGGCGTGGTGATGTTCCTTTTCCTGATCGGGCTGGAAATGCGGCCGTCGCATCTGTGGAGCCTGCGCCGGGAAATCTTTGGCCTCGGTACGCTGCAGATCGCCACCTGCGCGGTCGTGCTGACGCTCATTGCCCGGTTGTTCGGGTTCCCCTGGCAGGTGGCCTTCATCGGCGCCACCGGCTTCGTGCTCACCTCCACTGCGGTGGTGATGCAGCTGCTGGCCGAGCGCGGCGACATCGCCCTGCCACCTGGTCAGAAGATCGTCTCCATCCTGTTGTTCGAAGACCTGCTGATCGTTCCGTTGCTGGCCCTGGTGGCCTTCATGGCGCCAACGGCGGGCAGCGTTGAAGGCGAGGGCTCGCGCTGGGTCTCCATCGCCATCGGTGCCGGCGCGATCATCGGCCTGGTGCTGGTCGGACGCTTCCTGCTCAATCCGCTGTTCCGCATCCTTGCTGCCGCGAAGGCACGCGAAGTGATGACCGCTGCGGCCCTGCTGGTGGTGCTCGGCGCGGCGCTGCTGATGCAGCTGTCCGGTCTGTCGATGGCGATGGGCGCCTTCCTGGCCGGCGTGCTCCTCAGCGAATCGACATTCCGCCACCAGATCGAAGCGGACATCGAACCGTTCCGCGGCATCCTGCTGGGGCTGTTCTTCCTCAGCGTGGGCATGGCGCTGGACCTGGGCGTGGTGGCGCGCAACTGGCCGGTGATCCTCGGCCTGGTACTGGCATTGATGGCGGCCAAGGCGCTGTGCATCTATGCGGTGGCGCGCGTGCTGGGCAGTGGCCATGCGCAGGCACTGGACCGCGGTGTGGTGATGGCGCAGGGTGGTGAATTCGCCTTCGTGCTGTTCGCCGCCGCTGCGGGGGCCGGGGTCATCGACGTGGACATCAATGCCAACTTCACCGCGGTGGTGGTGCTTTCCATGGCGCTTACGCCGCTGGTGGTGCTGGTGCATCGGCGCTTCGCGACCTCGCAGGTCGTCAGCCTGGAGGGGGTGGAGGAAGCCGACGGTCTTTCCGGCAGCGTGCTGATGATCGGTTTCGGACGCTTCGGCCAGGTGGCCAGCCAGTCGTTGCTGGCACGCGACGTGGACGTCACCATTATCGACAACGATGTGGAGATGATCCGCAACGCCGAACGTTTCGGTTTCAAGATCTACTACGGCGACGGCACCCGGCTGGATGTGCTGCATGCCTCCGGTGCGGCCACCGCGCGGGCCATCGCGGTCTGCGTGAACACGCCTGAAGAAGCCGACCGCATCGTGGAGCTGGTGACCCACCAGTTCCCGCGCGCCAAACTGCTGGTGCGCTCGTTCGACCGCGAGCATTCGCTGCGCCTCATCCATGCCGGCGTGGATTTCCAGATCCGCGAAACGTTCGAATCGGCAGTGAAGTTCGGGCAGGCCGCCCTGATGGAGCTGGGTGCGGACGAGGATATCGCCCGTGACATCGCCGAGCAGATCCGTGAGCGCGATGCCGAGCGGTTCCAGCTGGAGATGGCCGGTGGCAGCCTGCGCGATGGCGCGCACATGGTGTTCGGCAGTGCCTTGCCCGGCGTGCCGACGCCCACGCCGTTCACTGCGCCCAAGCGCCAGTCGCGCACGCTCAACGCCGAACAGGTGCCCGAAGAAGAGGAGTGACGTGCGGGGCGGGTTGAAGCGGTGAAAGATGAAGCAGCGCGCAGCGCCGTGTTGGGGGCTGAGGGAAGGGCAGCAGGTGGGGCGGTGGCGCCCGACCGTTGGTCGTGGCGGCGGCGCGCAGCGCCGTGGTGGCTGAGGGAAGAGCAGTGACGACCAACGGTCGTCACCCACCAGAGCCAAGTAATCACTGATCAGAGCCAGGTGGTCACTCATCAGGGCCGGGTGGTCACCCTCCAGAGCCGTGTGGTCATCCGCCCCTTG
>JAEZCF010000125.1 GCA_023430045.1 Pseudomonadota bacterium
GCTCAGCCGCACGCAGCGGGTGACTTGATCGCGCCGGCCTTTTTCCCGAGCAACGGGTGGGCGAACACCGCGCCGACGATCATGGCCACGCCAAGATAGAACCAGCCGGTCATTTCGTATTGTTCGTGCAGCAGTACCATCGCCAGCAGCACGGCGTAGACCGGTTCAAGGTTGGTCACCAGCTGCACGGTGTAGGCACTGAGATGGCGCAGCGCGACCAGCGCCAGGGCGAACGGCAGCAACGTGCAGGCACCGGCCAGCACCACCAGCAGCAGTCCATCGTGCAGGTCCGGCATGACCCACAGCGGGCTGGCCAGGGCGGGCAGAAGGTAGGGCATCACCGGCGCCAGCAGCGTCAGCGCCAGCGTGCCGGCACCCAGTTCGAGCGCGGTCACGGTGAGGGGATCGGCATGGCTGACCAGCCGCTTGTTGAGCGAACCGAAGACAGCTACCAGCAGCGCCGACAGGGCGCCAACCAGGACGCCCAGCCGCATGCCATCGGGGACGCCGCCCACCACCAGTGCCACCCCCGGCAGCACGGCGAGTCCGAACAGCAGTTCACGCAGTTGGAAGGGACGCCTGGCGACCCACGGTTCGATGACCGAAGTGAATACTGGTGCCAGCGCGATGCAGGTGGCCGCGACCGATGCATTGGCCAGCTTGACCGCGCCGTAGAATGTCAGCCAGTGCAGCGCCACGAGGGCGCCCACGCCGCAATAGCCGGCCACCAGCCGTGGCGACAGCTGGCGCAGCCCGCGCCATACCCGGGGCAACAGGGCCAGCATGGCCACCACCAGCAACATGCGCCACCACACCAGCGGCAGCGCCGGCAGGGTGATCAGCTTGCCGAGGATGGCGGTGATGCCCCACAGCAGCACGCAGAAGTGGATCTGGAAAAGGGCCTTGCGGTGGTCGGGGCTGTTCATCGCGGTATTGTGCGGCAAGATGTCGCCGCAGCGATGGGTCACGGCGCGTCGCAGCGTTCCTGCAGGGCCATCGCCGCCGCCGGATTGCGTGCCTTGCCGGCGCCGATGCACAGCAGGTACACGGTACGCGGGCGCTGTGGTGCGGGCGTGGTGACCTGTGGCAGGTCCGATACCGGCTCGCCCCTGGCCCATGCCCTGGCGCGTGCCACCCAGGTCTGCTGCAGCGATGCCGGCAGCCCGGCCTGAAGTCGCGGCTGGCTGCGCTTGATGCGCACGTAGACGAAGTCGGCGGTGAGGTCGCCATGTGGCTCGGCATCGGCGCTGTCTTCGATGACCAGCGCAATGCCATGGGCACGCGCCGCCAGCACCAGCGCCTGGTCCACCACCTGGGCGTTGCGGACCTCCAGTGCATGCTGCAGGCGGATGCCATCCAGCGTGCCGGGCAACTGTGCGATGAAGGCAGCCAGGGCCTGTGCGTCGGCCGGATGGTTCGGTGCGAACTGCCAGAGCAGCGGGCCCAGCCGGTCGCCAAGGCCCAGCGCTGCCCGCAGGAAGGGCTCGGCAGCCTCGACGGTGGCGGACAGATCGCGGCGCTGCACGAGGTAACGCGGCGCTTTCAAGGAAAAGCGGAAACCGTCCGGCGTCTGTGCTGCCCATTGCGCGCACTGCGCCGCGGTCGGCGTACGGTAGAACGTCCCGTTGATCTCGATGCAGCGCAGGGCCTTGCTGGCGAACGCCAGCTCCTCGCGCTGCGGCATGCCCTCAGGGTAGAACATGCCGTGCCGCCAGTCCGGAAAGACCCAGCCGCCGATGCCGCAGCGGATGGGTGCGGATGTTTTCGGATTTCCCATCGTGTGGCGTCTCCTCCCAATGGCACGGGTCAGGCTGGCGTGGGCGCCGTTACCATCATGAGAATTCCAGGTGGCGCCGGCGGGGCGCCACCCTATTGGCTGCGGAGAAGAACGTGATGATGAAGACCTGGATGGGAGGTGCCGTGCTGCTGGCCTGTACCTCGATGGCAGCCGCGGCGACCCCGCCTGCGCTGCAGGACCTGGACGCGACCGTCGAACGCGTGCGTGAGCGTTTCGACGTGCCGGGCATCGCCGTGGCCGTGGTCAAGGATGGGCAGGTGGTGCTGGAGCGGGGCTGGGGCGTGCGCGAGCAGGGCCGGCCGGAACCGGTGCAGGCCGACACCCTGTTCGCCATCGCATCCAACACCAAGGCGTTCACCGCCACCGCGCTCAACCTGCTGGCAGAGGAGGGCAAGCTGAAGATGGACGACAAGGTCATCGACCACCTGCCGTCCTTCCGCATGTCCGACCCGTTCGTCACCGGGCAGATGACCCTGCGTGACCTGCTGTCGCATCGCAGCGGGCTCAGCCTGGGCGCCGGCGACCTGCTGTTCTGGCCGGCCACCTCCTACAGCAATGCCGAGGTGGTGCAGCGGCTTGGCCAGGTGCCGCTGAAGGGCGGTTTCCGCGAGCGCTATGCCTACGACAACATCCTGTATGCGGTGGCCCAGCAGGTCATCGAGCAGGTGTCCGGGCAGAGTTACCAGCAGTTCCTGCAACAGCGCATCTTCGACAGGGTCGGCATGCAGGGCACGCGTTACAACGCCGATTTCCTGCAGCCGGGCGACAAGGCCGCCGTCGGCCATGCGAAGTACGATTTCAGGGACCTGCGCACGGTGGCGCCGCTGACCTGGTCGAACAATGCCGGTGCCGGTGGCATCTATTCGAGCGTGCACGACATGGCGCGCTGGATGCAGGTGCAGCTGGCGGAAGGGACGCTGGCCGATGGCTCGGCGTTGTTCTCCGCCAAGAGCCAGCAGCAGATGTGGCAGATGATCACGCCGCAGATGGTCGCCGAGCCCTCAGTGCCGGAACTGGCGTCGGCACGGCCGAATTTCGCCGGTTATGGCGAAGGCTGGAGCCTGAGTGACTACCGGGGGCAGCGGCTGGTATGGCACACGGGGGGATGGCCTGGCATGGTATCGCGCCTGACCCTGGTGCCGGGCGAGAAGCTGGGCGTGGTGGTGCTGACCAACCAGGAAGCCGGCGCGGCGTTCAATGCGGTGACGATGGCGGTGCTGGACGCGTATCTGGGCAGCGAAGGCCGCGACTGGGTGGATGCCTACGGCAAGGCCGTGGACAAGGGCAGGGACAAGGCCGACCAGGCGTGGGCGAAGCATCAGGCTGCCCGGGACGCGCGCTCGGCCCCTTCACTGGCGCTGGATGGATATGCCGGTCGCTATCGGGACCGCTGGTATGGCGACATGCACATCACCCGCCAGGGCAAGGCACTGCGCCTGCAGTTCGCGAAGACCGCGCAGCTGGTGGGCACACTGGAACATTGGCAGCACGACACCTTCCTGGTGCGCTGGGACGATCGTTCGCTCAATGCCGATGCCTTCGTGAACTTCAGCCTGGATCCGGATGGCAAGGTGCGCGAAGTCCGCATGCAGGCGATATCCGACCTCACCGACTTCAGTTTCGATTTCCAGGACCTGCTGTTCACGCCGGTTGACTAGGCGATACCCGAAACGCGGGACACACATCCGGCATGGGATGATCGTCATGCTGATGTAGCGAGGAAATATGATGTTCCGTTGGTTCGAGTCCCTGATTCCGGTGTTCCCGCCGGTGGACACGCGTACCCCACCGCGCACGGTGGCGGCGTTCTACCTGTTCTACCTGCGTCCGGTCTGGCCGGTGCTGCTGGCCACGCTGGTGGCCGGCCTGCTGCTGGCGCTGGTGGAAGTGGCGATGTTCGATTTCCTTGGACGCATCGTGGACATGGTGGCCGAGCAGCCGGGCGCAGGCTTCTTCCAGCGCCATGCCGGTGAGCTGGCATGGATGCTCGCCATCACCGTGGTGGCGCGCCCGCTGCTGGTGGGGCTGCACAACCTGCTGGTCAACCAGGCCATCGTGCCGGGGCTGAGCAACCGCTCGCGCTGGCTCATGCACAACTATGTGGTGCGGCAGAGCCTGACGTTCTTCCAGAACGACTTCGCCGGCAGCGTGGCCAACCGGGTCATGCAGACCGGCACCTCGTTGCGGGAATCGGCCGTACAGATGGTCGATTCGCTGTGGTACATCGTGGTGTACACCGGAACGGCGCTGCTGCTGTTCGCGCAGGCGGACTGGCGCCTGATGATACCGCTGGTGCTGTGGCTGCTGGCCTACGCAGCGATCATGGTCTACTTCGTGCCACGCGCGAAGGAGCGTGCCTGGATCGCTTCGGAAGCGCGTTCGAAGGCGATGGGACGCATCGTGGATGGATATACCAACATCCCCACGCTGAAACTGTTCGCCCACGGCGGCCGTGAGCAGGCGTATGTAGCCGAAGCGATCGAAGAGCTGGCGGTCAAGCATCGTCGGCAGACCCGCATCACCAGCGGCATGGACCTGACCATCGCCATCGTCAACGGATTCCTGATCGCCGGTACCTGCGGGCTGGCGCTGTGGCTGTGGAACGGCGGGCATATCACCGTCGGCGCGATCACCCTGGCGACCGGGCTGGTGATCCGCATCCACAACATGTCCGGTTGGATCATGTGGACCATCAACGGGATCTTCGAGGACATCGGCACCGTGCAGGATGGCATCACCACCATCGCCCAGCCGCTGACCGTGCAGGACCGCGACGATGCGGTGCCGCTGCAGGTGGATGCCGGTGCCGTGCACTTCCAGGACATCCACTTCCACTACGGCAAGCGCGGTGGCGTCATCGCCGGGCTGGACCTGCGGGTGTCCGCTGGCGAGAAGATCGGCCTGGTCGGGCCCTCAGGGGCGGGAAAATCCACGCTGGTGAACATCCTGCTGCGCCTGTACGACCTGGAAAGTGGTCGCATCCTGATCGACGGTCAGGACATCGCTGCAGTGACGCAGGAAAGCCTGCGTGGGCAGATCGGTGTGGTCACCCAGGACACCTCGCTGCTGCACCGCTCCATCCGCGACAACCTGCTGTATGGGCGCCCGGACGCCAGTGAAGCGCAGCTGCGCGCGGCGGTGTCCAAGGCACGCGCCGATGGCTTCATCGACAGTCTGGTGGACGGGCAGGGGCGCCGGGGTTATGACGCGCATGTGGGCGAGCGTGGCGTGAAGCTGTCCGGCGGCCAGCGGCAACGCATCGCCATAGCCCGCGTGCTGCTCAAGGATGCGCCGATCCTGGTGCTGGACGAAGCCACCTCCGCGCTGGATTCGGAAGTGGAAGCGGCCATCCAGGACAACCTGGACGAGCTGATGGGCGGCAAGACGGTCATCGCCATCGCGCACCGCCTGTCCACCATCGCGCGCATGGATCGCCTGGTGGTGATGGACCAGGGGCGCATCGTGGAAACCGGCACGCACGCCGAACTGGTGGAGGCCGGTGGGCTGTATGCACGCCTGTGGGCGCGGCAGACCGGCGGTTTCGTCGCCGCCGACCCATAGCGCCGGGCTCTGCCCGGCCTCCAGTTGACGCCGGGCATACCCGGCGCCACGTGGCGATCATTCGATCGGCTGGTCCAGCATCAATTGCCGCGCGAAGCGCACCGGCGGCGCTCCGTAGGACAGCATCTGGTCGTGGTAGGCCTTCAGGTTGAAGCGGTCGCCCAGCGTTTCCTCGGCTGCCTTGCGCGTATCGAAATGCTCCTGCGCGCCAACGAAATAGGTCGGCAGCTGCGCAGAGGTCAGCTGGGCACGGATCCATTTTCCGGAGGCCTCGCTTTCCTGCTGGAAGGCGTCGTGGGTCATCAGGTGCATGGCCTGCTCGCGCGTCCAGTTGTCCACGTGCACGCCCTGGTCCAGGATCGCGTTGGAGATGGTGCGCAGGTAGAACTTCAGCTGCACCAGATGGAACAGCGGATCGTTGTCCAGGTAACCCTGCTCCTGCATCATCCGTTCGGTATAGACCGCCCAGCCTTCGGCGAACAGCCCCGAACGCAGCACCGCACGCAGCGTGGACGGGAATTTGGCCGAATGCCAGCCTTCCAGGTAATGGCCCGGGGTGCCTTCATGGATGCTCAGCAGATGGATCATGCGCGAGTTGTATTCGCGCAGGAACGAGTCAACCTGCGTGTCCGACCAGTCTTCCGGAATCGGCGAGACCGCGTAGAACGTCTTCAGGTTCTTGTCCAGCGGACCGGGCGAATCGCAGTACGCCACGGCCACGCCGCGCTGGAATTCCGGCATCAGGATGATGTCCACCGGCGCATCGGGCAGGGTCATCAGGTCGTGTTCGCGCACGAAGGCGGTGGAGTGGTCCAGCGCGGCCCGGGCATCGTCGACGACCTTGTCGCGTGCAGGCTTGTCCGCGTAGGCCAGTTCCAGCGCGGCTTCGATCGCCTTCTGCTGCTGCTCGTCGGTCGGGTTGGCCGGCATTTCCGGCGCGCCCGGACGGTCCTTCAGGACGGTCTGCGCGATGCCGTACATGACTTCGCGCACGCGCTTGAGTTCGGCACGTGCCCGCTCGCCGATTTCCTGCCGCGACAGCGAGGAGTTCAGCGCGAATTTCAGTTTCTGGTCGTACTTCTCCGCGCCAGCGCGGAACTCACCCCTGGCATTGGGCACCAGCGTGGTGTCCAGCCACTGCTGCTGTTCCTCCACGGCCTTCTTCAGGCCATCGATGGCGGCCTGCAGGCGCTGCTGTCCGGCCTGCGGGAGTTCGCCGACATGCGGGGTGATGAAGGTCTCGACGATGCTGAGGATGCCGCGGTTCTGCTTTGCGACGGTCTCGGCGTGGATCTTCGGCACGCGTGCCGGATCCAGGTTCTCACGGGCCTGGGCGAAGAGCGCCGGAATCTTTTCCATACGGGCGGTGGCCGCTTCCAGGCGCTGTGGCAGCGGCGCGAATTCGCGCGCCATCAGGCCATAGATCGCGCTGCCGGCCAGGCCGTTGTACACCTGCGGGTCCCACTTCGGCGACTGCAGTACTTCGGCGTTCCAGATATCCGATTGCAGCTGGTTGCGCAGAATGGCCGCATCGACCTGGTTCTCGCGGCCAAGCCGGGAAACGTCCAACCCGTCCAGTTCGGCCAGCAGCGCCTTGTAGGCAGCGAGGGTCTTCTGCTGTCCGGCGGCACTGAGATCGTCGATCCGGCTGTCGAAGCGGTGATCGCCGATCTGCGTCGCATTGACCGGGGAATGCTGCATCCAGCTGTCCAGCGCACGCCTGGACAGGTCGGCGAAGGCGGCATCGGCGGCGGCGTCCGCAGCCTGTCCGGTGCTGGCATGGGTAGCCGAAGCGGGATTATCAGCCGGCTGGCAGCCGCCAAGGGCGGCCACCAGGGCGAGGGCAAGGAGATGCTGGCGCATCGGCGATCCTGTCAGAGGGACGATCCGCAAGGATAGGCCGCTACCGGCATGCTGTCTGCGTGCCAAAGGCTTACCTTGGCTGCATCAACCTTCGTCGGTTTCGTATTCGACGAATACATCCAGTTCCAGCGCCAGCTCCTGCACCGCGTCGCGGACTTTCTGCGCCGTGTTTTCGTTGCCGACCTCGATTTCCAGCTCGTGGATGCCCGGTCCGATGTCGTCGGAAAGTCCGGCGGAGCTGGAATCGTCGTCGTCCATATGGGGCATCAGGTCGTCGGTTTCCTCGACATGTTCGATGCCTTCAATGCTCTGCAGCAGATCGCTGATGGCGCGGGCATCGTCTTCGGTTCCAGTGATTCGCAATCGCAGCAATGACATGGTGTGGAGCACGTAGTGGGGTTCGTCATCAGCCTAGCCAGCGGAGAGCAAAGACCGGGTGAGGACGTCGTCATCCGCGGATCGGCGAGCGCCGTTCGCAGCCAAGGTGACCAGGCCGGGCAGGGCCCGACGCCGCGCGCTGGGCCCTGGTGGAGCGGGTCCATGCCCCGCTGCGTGATGACTGCAGCGGGCAGGGCCCGTCGCGGGCGATCATGGCCGGACTCAGCGCACCGGCACCGGGATGTTGCACAGGTCGATGTGGCCGGCGGGACGCTTGTAGAAATCATCGACGCGGTTGCGCCGGGCTTCCACGGTGTCGGCGAAGGTTTTCGACCCGGTGCGCAGTACCTGGATCGGCGTGCGTTCGGCTTCCGTGACATCGCTGGCGCGGCGGATCGCAGTGATCGGCGTGCGTTGCGCCGGATCCGCATAGAACCCCATCGGCGCCGGACCACGCGGCAGGGCACTGAGCAGTTCCATGCCCTTCAGCACACGCCCCACGAGGGTGATGTTGCGATCCAGCTGGCGTGGCGATTGCCCGGTGACGACATACAGCTCGGCGCCGATGCTGCTGTCCTCATCGTTGCTGCGACCGGCACCCAGCGCGCCGTAGCAATGCGCGAGCCAGGCCTTGCCGGCCTTCGGATCCTCGCCGACCGGGAAGCCGTCAACGAAGCCGGTGCGCGCTGCCCAGCCGTCGCGGTCGGGCAGCAGGCTGATGTCCAGGCCGGCACGCGCACGTTCGAATTCCGCCGGCAGCCTGCGTGCGGCCGAGCCGAGCGCCTTCGCCTTGCCGGCATCATCGGCATCGGCGTCGCCGAACTGCACGACAAAGTTGTCCTGGGCGCGGTAGATGCTGGTGCCATCCCAGAAGTGCTCATGGGCGAAGGTCTGGATGTTGGCGACATGGCGGGGCGCGAACTGCGGCGCCAGCTCGATGATGACCCTGCCGCCGGGCACGTCCATATACAGCAGGTTGGCCGGGTCCGGCGTGCGCCAATCGCTGTCCGGCGCAGCGTCGAGGATCTGCTGCGGGCTGCGGTAGGGCGCGGCGGAGAACGCCGGGAAGGGCAGCAGAGTGGCCAGTGCGAGGCTGGCCAGGGCAAGGCGACGATAAGGCATGGAAATCCCGTGGTGATGGTCCTGTCCGATTCTGCGCGAGCGGCAGGCAGGCTGCCAGCGGCACGTGCTCCGCTGCGAAAGGTGACTATCGGCACATCCGCTATACCGGACTTCACACTAATGTTGACTTCACGGTAGTGGAGATGGCGCATGTCGGATGACGATGCCTCGTTGAAGAAGTTCCAGAAGGAGCTCAGTGCCGGCACCGTGTCGCTCGCGCTGCTGGCGGTGCTCGGCAAGGCGCGGGAGCCGCTGTACGGCTACCTGATCGCCAAGGAACTGGAGCGGACAGGCGAGGGCGTGCTGAGTGGCAAGCAGAGCGCGCTGTACCCGGTGCTGCGCAACCTGGAAGCCGCCGGCCTGCTGGAAAGCAGCGTCGAGCCTTCCAGTGTGGGTCCGCCGCGTCGTTACTACCGCATCAATGACCGTGGCCGTGTCGCTCTGGCTCAGTGGGTCCAGGCCTGGCGTGACACCCGCGATTCCGTCGATTCCGTACTGGAGGGGCTGCAATGACTACATACGCCGGGCGCGATGCACTGCCCACGACCATTCCGCAGTACCTGGCCCAACTACGCGCCGCGCTGCAGGGCGCCGACCTGGCGATGGTGCAGGACGCTCTTTACGACGCTGAGGAGTACCTCCGGTCGGAGCTGGCTGCACAGCCCGGACGCAGCGAGGCCGAGGTGATCGCCGACGTTGCCGGCAGCTATGGCGCGCCGGATGAGGTCGCCGACATCTACCGTGAGACCGAGATCACCGTGAACCGCGCACTGCGCACGCCGATGCCTGGCGCGGCGGCGGCGGCCCAGCGCAACATGCCTGCGGACGATGACCCGCGAGATGCCGCCACGGCGCCGGGCGCGGTGCCACGGCGGTCTCCGTGGGCGCGTTTCTTTGGCGTGGTGCTGGACCCGCATGCATACGGCGCGCTGTTGTACATGCTGCTGTCGCTGGCTACCGGAACGTTCTTCTTCAGCTGGGTGGTGACCGGACTGTCGCTGTCCCTCGGGCTCATGATCCTCATCATCGGCATTCCGATCACCATCCTGTTCTTCGGCTCGGTACGCGGCATCGCGCTGCTGGAAGGACGCCTGGTGGAGGCGCTGCTGGGTGAGCGCATGCCTCGCCGTCCGCGCTATACCGACCACAGCCGCACGTGGCTGCAGCGCATAGGCGACATGTTCACCGATGGCCGTACCTGGCTCACGCTGCTGTACTTCGTGCTGATGCTGCCGCTTGGCATCATCTACTTCACGCTCGCCGTCACCCTGCTGTCGATGTCACTCGGCTTCATATGGGCTCCGGTCGCTGCGCTGTTTTCTCTTGCCGTGCCCGGCATCCAGATCGATGGCACCAACGTGCTGCCGGCCGCAGCGACGCCGCTGCTGGCGATCGTGGGGATACTGCTGCTGTTCGTCCTGCTGCACCTGGCGCGTGGCATCGGCACGCTGCATGGCATGCTCGCCAAGCACCTGCTGGTACGTCTGTAGGCGGCCAGCTACTGCCGGGCATCGGCCGGCCCTGCAGTCAGTACGGAGTTGCCGGCATGGGTCGGCAACTCCGTATCTCCGCTCAGATGGCTCTGCGACGCAGCGGGGTGACGTTGCTCCTGGCCTTCCTTGCCTTGGCGGCAGGGGCGTCGGCATGCGCGGCGAAAAAGTCGCGTACCTTCGGATACACCACTTCGCGCCAGCGGCGACCGCTGAAGATGCCGTAATGACCGGCACCCTGCACCACGAAATGCTCGCGGCGGTCACCGGGAATGCCGGTGCACAGGGCATGGGCGGCTTCGGTCTGGCCCAGCCCGGCGATGTCGTCCAGTTCGCCTTCCACGCTCAGCAGCGCCGTATCGCGGATCGCCGACGGGTCGACCTTTTCACCCTTGATGTACCACTCGCCGCGCGGCAGCAGGAAATCCTGGAAAACCGTCCTGATGGTATCCAGGTAGTAGTGGGCCGGCATGTCCAGCACGGCGTTGTATTCGTCGTAGAAACGCCGATGTGCATCGGCGTCTTCCAGGTCGCCCTTGACCAGATCGGTGTAGAAATCCCAGTGCGAGCTGAAATGCCGGCTGGGGTTCATCGACAGGAAACCGGCGTGCTGCAGGAAACCAGGATACACCTGCCGGCCTGCACCCGGATAACCTGGCGGCACCGTGTGGATCACGTTGTTCTCGAACCAGGACAGGGGATTCTGGGTGGCCAGATTGTTCACTGCGGTCGGGCTGCAGCGTGCATCGATCGGACCGCCCATCATCACCAGCGAACGCGGCGTGGGTTCGCCACGACCGGCCATCAGCGAAACCGCCGCCAGCACCGGAACCGTCGGCTGGCAGACACTCACCACATGCAGGCGCTCGACGCCAAGATGGCGGATGAACTCCTGGATGTATTCGACATAATCGTCCAGGCCGAAATCGCCTTCGCTGGCCGGCACCATGCGCGCGTCCACCCAGTCGGTGACGTAGACGCGGTGATCGCGCAGCAGCGTGCGCACGGTGTCGCGGAGCAGGGTGGCGTGGTGCCCGGACAACGGCGCGACGACCAGCACGAAGGGCTGGTTGGTCATGGTGTGCAGTTGTTCGGCTTCATTGCTGTGGCGCTTGAAGCGCAGCAGCCGGCAGAAGGGTCGGCTGACCTCTTCATGGACGACGATCGGCACGCGCTCGCCTTCCACATCGATTTCGTTGATGCCCCACTCGGGCTTCTCGTAATCCTTGCCGAGGCGGTGGAACAGCTCGTTCATCGCCGCCAGACGATCGGCACCGGGCATCTGCGACCACCAATGGCCGGGATTGGTGAAGAAGCGGGCATTGGCCTGTGCCTGGTGGACCCAGGGGGCGAGCATGTTGCGAGTCAATTCATGCAGCTGATAGAGCATGATGAGCCAATATGTATGGACTTATGTTGCCGCGCAGCATAACCCATCTGCGGCACGGGCAGGTTAAGTGTGTCGCAGCTTCCCCGTTCAGCGCGTTCATGCGGGCGGCGTCGCTTTCCCGCATCGGTCCGGGAGCATCCGGCTCAGCGCGCCGGGCCTTCCAGCGCCGAGGCCTCGCTGGCCAGCGATGGTCCCAGCCAGCAGTGCGATCCGACCGGCTTCAATCCACGCTTTCCCAGTTCACGGACATACCACCGTGCAGGACGCGCCTGGAATCCGGCATGGTCGCCTTCGAACTCATCTTCGGCGGCGAAGGTTTCCAGGAAGGCCACGCCTCCGGTCAGGTCGGCCAACCCATCCAGTCCAGCGCGCAGTTCGCGGTCGGGTACGTAATGCATGACATCCGAACAGACCAGCAGGTCTACCGGCGCGCAGGGGCGCAACCACGCGAAATCGCCGAACGCGGCCGGGTGCAGGTTGCGGGTGCGGCCGAAGCGCGTCACCGCATAGTCGCTGCTGTCGAAGCCGAGATACTGGAGTTTCGGGCGCAGTTTCAGCAGCGGTGCACGCCAGGCCCCTTCACCGCAGCCGATGTCCAGCACGCTGCGGATGGGCCGCTCCAGGTAGTACTCCGCCGTGGTCACCGCCAGGGCGACCTTGCGGGCCAGGCGTGCACTGCCACCGATATCGGCGCGGCGGTACCACTGCTGGAAGTAGGCGGCGTCGTATGTTTTCGTGTCCATGTACGTGGCGGGGCGCATCGGTGAAAATGACGTCCATCCTACGCCAGCCTCCGGAGCGAGCGCATGCAGTCGTATTTCTGGTTCAAGACGTTCCATCTGGTGTTCGTGGTGGCATGGATGGCTACCGTCTTCTACCTGCCGCGCATCCTGGTGAACATCGCCGAGGCGGCAGGGCAGGCGGCGGTGGTCGAGCGCCTCCAGCTGATGGGCATGCGCCTGTACCGTTTCGGGCATTCGATGTTCGGTCTGGCCTTCATGCTGGGCCTGGTGCTGTGGCTGGGCTACCGGGTGCTGCCGGATTTTCCGACCATGGTCGCGCCGGGCGCGGCCGGCTGGCTGCACGCCAAGCTGGCGCTGGTGGCGGTGCTGCTGGCGTATTTCATCTGGATGGGACGGATGGTGAAGGGCGTGGCGAAGGGCCGTGCATTGCCGTCATCGCGCGCGCTGCGGTGGATCAACGAGCTTCCGTTGCTGGCCTTCATTCCGGTGGTATGGCTGGTGCTGGCCAAGCCGTTCTGAGCCGGGCAGTCGGGCAGAATCCGGTTTTTACGATCCTTGCCACGTAGAGCGGGGATGTGCCCCGCTGCGTGATGTGTTTCCAGGCCGGGCAGAGCCCGGCTCTACGTGCGCGGGAGAATGGCCCCGCAGCCGGGCAGAGCCCGGCTCTACGCGGCGTCGTACGCGCCGTAACCGCGCAGGCGAGCGTAACGCTGTTCGAGCAGCTGCCCGGTGGACAACGCCTGCAGCGCGTCCAGTTCGTTGAGCAGCACTGCCTTCAGTCGCCGGGCCATCTGGTTCGGGTTACGGTGCGCGCCACCGGTCGGTTCGCGCACCACCTTGTCCACCAGACCGAGTGACTTGAGGCGTGGCGCGGTCAGGCCCAGCTGTTCAGCGGCGTCCTTGGCCTTGCCCGCATCCTTCCACAGGATGGATGCGCAGCCTTCAGGGCTGATGGTGGAATACACGCTGTACTCCAGCATGATCGTGCGGTCGCCCACACCCAGCGCCAGCGCGCCACCCGAACCACCTTCGCCGATCACGGTGCAGATCACCGGCACCTTCAGTTCGGCCATCTCCATCAGGTTGCGTGCGATGGCTTCGGACTGGCCGCGCGATTCGGCATCGATGCCCGGCCAGGCGCCGGCGGTATCGATCAAGGTGAATACCGGCAGGCCGAAGCGTTCGGCCATCTTCATCAGGCGCAGCGCCTTGCGGTAGCCCTCCGGCTTGGGCATGCCGAAGTTGCGCTTGATCTTTTCCTTGGTGTCGCGGCCCTTCTGGTGGCCGATCACCATCACCGGACGGCCGTTGATGCGGGCCAGACCACCGATGATCGCCTTGTCATCGGCGAAGGCACGATCGCCTGCCAGTTCCTGGAATTCATCGCACATCAGCCGCAGGTAATCCTGCGTATACGGCCGTGACGGGTGACGGGCCAGCTGCAGCACCTGCCAGGAGGTCAGGTTGCGGAAGATCTGCGCGGTGCGCATCCGCAGCTTGTCCTGCAGGGCGTGCACTTCGGCTTCGACGTTGACGGCCGGGCCGGCGCTTGCGCTGCGCAGCTCCTGGATCTTCGCTTCCAGGTCGGCGATGGGTTGCTCGAAGTCGAGGTAGTTCGGATTCATCGGAAGCCGTCGTATGAAGAAAGGAGGGAAGTTTAGCCGAAGGCGCGGGAATGCCCCGTACGCCCTCGTCTGGTGCCGCTCACCGTAGCGCAGTGGCCACGGGGCCGCCATCTGCGCCGGTCGTCAACTGGCCCATGGAGGGCTGTAGCGCACCTTCAGGGTACGGATCGCGGGGTCGGCGCGCAGTGCTTCCATCAGCCGTGAATCCACCCGCACGGCGCAGTCGCCCCCTACGTCCAGCATGCCGGCGACAGCACCGTCTTCGGCCTGCAGCAGCAGGTCGAGGCGCAATGGCGTGCGGCCGGGACGATGACGGTCGAGCAGCGCGTTGATGCGTTCCCACACCGGACGCTGGCGGCGCAGGTCCAGCCGCAGCGACAGGCGCGTGGCGTAATTCGCGCACACTTCGTCGAAATCCCAGCACTGGCGGATGCGCAGCGCATAGCCGCCGTTGAACTCATCCTCGCGCAGGCCGCCCTTGACCACCAGGATGCGGTCCTTGGTCATCAGGTGGCCGAACTCGGCCATGGTGTCTGAGAAGGCGCTGCACTCCACGCGGCCGCGGCCGTCTTCCAGCTGGATGAAGATCTGGCTCTCGCCCTTGCGGCGTACGCCCACCACCTGGCCGGCCAGCACCGTCTGCACTTCCGGCCGCCAGCGCTTTTCGCCACCGCCGCCGCCACTGTTTGCAGTCCATATGTTCTCCACCGCGCCCAGGTCATTGCCGACCAGGTCGCGCACGTCCTCACGGTGTGGATCGAACGGATGACCGCTGAGATAGAAGCCGAGCGTGTCGCGCTCGCCGGACAGCCGCTGCAGCAGCGGCCATTCGTCGGTTTCCTGCAGTTCCAGGTGGATCGCCGGTGCTCCCGGGTCGGGACCGCCGAACAGCGAGTTCTGCCCGGAGGCGCGTTCGCGCGCCATCTGCTCGGTGGCCTTCACCACCTCTGGCAACTGCAGCATCAGCGAAGCACGGTTGCGCCCGAGCTCGTCCAGTGCGCCGCAATTGATCATCGCTTCCAGGGTGCGCCGGTTGAGCTTTGCCGAACCGATCCGCGTGCAGAAATCCAGCAGGTCCGTGTACTCGCCGACGCGAAGGCGCTCGTCCACCACGGCCTCGCATGCGCCCTGGCCCACGCCCTTGATCGCGCCCAGGCCATACTGGATGGTGTCCGGGGTGGCCGCCTCGAACATGAAGGCGGACTGGTTGACCTTCGGCGGCAGCACCGTCAATCCCAGGTTGCGTACCTCATCCAGGAAGCCGACCACCTTCTCGGTGTTGTCCATGTCCGAGGATAGCGTCGCCGCCATGAACTCGGCCGGATAATGGCGTTTCAGCCAGGCGGTCTGGTAGCTGACCAGCGCATACGCGGCGGCGTGCGACTTGTTGAAGCCGTAGCCGGCGAACTTCTCCATCAGGTCGAAGATCTCGTCGGCCTTGGGGCCATCCACGCCGCCCTGGGCCGCGCCTTCGCGGAAGATCTCGCGATGCTTGGCCATCTCGGCCGGTACCTTCTTGCCCATCGCGCGACGCAGCAGGTCGGCGCCGCCCAGCGAGTAGCCGCCGACGATCTGCGCCATCTGCATGACCTGTTCCTGATACACCATGATGCCGTAGGTATCACGCAGGATCGGCTCGGTACGCGGATCCGGATACTCCACGTCCTCGCGTCCGTGCTTGCGGTCCACGAATGACGGGATCAGGTCCATCGGGCCGGGACGGTACAGCGACACCAGGGCGATCAGGTCTTCGAAGCGATCGGGCCTGGCGTCCTTCAGCAGGCGGCGCATGCCCGAGGATTCGAACTGGAACACCGCGCCGGTGTTGCCCGAGGCGAAGATGTCCTTGTAGGTCGGTGCGTCGTCGAGGGGAATCGCGGCGATGTCCACCGGCGGGATGCCGGCACGCTCATGTCGCTTGTTGATCGCCTTCACCGCCCAGTCGATGATGGTCAGCGTGCGCAGGCCGAGGAAGTCGAACTTCACCAGGCCGACTTCTTCCACGTCGTTCTTGTCGAACTGGGTGACCGGGTTGCGGCCCAGGCCGCCTTCGTCATGTTCGGCGAACAGCGGGCAGAACTCGGCCAGCGGTTCCGGTGCGATGACCACGCCACCGGCGTGCTTGCCGGCGTTGCGGGTAAGGTCCTCCAGCTGCCGCGCCAGGTCGATCAGGTCGCGGACATCGTCCTCGCTCTGGTAGCGCTGGATCAGCTCCGGCGAGGCCATCTCGCTGTCCTTGCCTTCGCCCATCGCATCCTTCAGCGAAATGCCGAGGATGTTCGGGATCAGCTTGGCCACGCCGTCCACCAGCCCGTACGGGAAGCCGAGCACGCGGCCGGAATCGCGCACCACCGCCTTGGCGGCCATGGTGCCGTAGGTGATGATCTGGCTGACCCGCTCGCGGCCGTACTTGCGCGCCACGTAGTCGATGACTTCGTCGCGGCGGTCCATGCAGAAGTCGATGTCGAAGTCGGGCATCGACACGCGTTCGGGGTTGAGGAAGCGCTCGAACAGCAGGTTGTACGGCAGCGGATCAAGGTCGGTGATCTGCAGTGCCCAGGCCACCAGCGAGCCGGCGCCCGAACCGCGCCCCGGTCCGATCGGAATGCCCTGGTTCTTGCCCCACTGGATGAAGTCGGCCACGATCAGGAAGTAGCCGGGGAACCCCATCTTGATGATGGTGTCCAGCTCGAATTCCAGACGGTCGCTGTAATCCTGGGCAGTCATGCCGGCCGCCAGCGGATTCTTTTCCAGGCGCGCGGCCAGGCCCCTGCGTGCTTCGCTGCGGATCCAGCTGTCCAGCGTCTCGTCGTCCGGCACCGGGTAATTGGGCAGGAAGTAGGTGCCCAGCCGCATTTCGATGTTGCAGCGTTCGGCCAACGCCAGCGTGTTGTCGATGGCATCGGGGATGTCGGCGAACAGCGCGCACATCTCCTCGGCCGACTTCAGGTACTGCTGGTCGCTGTAGTCGCGCGGGCGTTTGGGGTCGTCCAGCACGCGACCGGAGGCGATGCATACGCGCGCTTCGTGTGCGCTGAAATCGGTGGGTGACAGGAAGCGCACGTCGTTGCTGGCGATCACCGGCAGGCCGCGCTGGCCGGCAGCCATCAGCGCGAACTGGTTGAACGCTTCCTCGCCGTCGCGGCCGGTGCGGGTGAGTTCCAGGTGCAGGCCATCGCCGAACACGCGCTGCCAGTCGGCCAGCTGCTGCTCGGCCAGATCATGCTTTCCGGCGGCGGCCAGCCGGCCGGCGAGGCTCTCGCGCCCGCTGAGCGCGAACAGGTTATGGCAGCCGGCCTTCAGCCATTCCGGGCGCACGGCCACGCCGCCTTCCGGGCGATGGCCTTCCATCCAGGCACGGGTCAGCAGCCGTGACAGGCTCAGGTAGCCTTCGCGGTCGCGGCACAGCAGGGTCATCCGCCACGGGTCCTGGCCTTCCTCGGCGATCATCACGTCGGCGCCGGCGATCGGCTTGATGCCCACGCCTTCGGCGGCCTTGTAGAACTTGACCAGTGCGAACAGGTTGTTCAGGTCGGTGACTGCCAGGGCGGGCAGGCCCAGTTCGACAGAACGCGAGAGCAGGTTGGCCTGCTTGGCTTTCTTTGGATCGGCCTGGTCCGGCTTCGCCGGCACGCGGATGGTGGAATCCGCCAGCGAAAATTCGGTGTGGACGTGGAGATGTACGAAGCGGGAGTTGGACATGCCGGACCAGGTTGGAGCGCGGGCGCCCCGGGTGCAGGCGTGAGGACGGCCGCCGGGGTCACAGAGCGCAGGAGTGCCTGCTCAGGGTAGCGGCGGGGGGCAGCGCGGACAAGGCTTGACGGCGGGTGGGTTGGGGCGCTGCGCGCGGCTCGAGGCAACGGCAACAACGACGGCAACGGCAACGGCAACGGCAACAGCTGCAGGGCTGTGGGCCTGTCTCTTAAACACAACTGAC